>NZ_JAIQZM010000040.1 GCF_023333595.1 Argonema galeatum A003/A1 | reverse complement strand
GAGAGGACCGGGAAGGACGCACCGCTGGTGTACCTGTTATCGTGCCAACGGTAAACGCAGGGTAGCCAAGTGCGGAGCGGATAACCGCTGAAAGCATCTAAGTGGGAAGCCCACCTCAAGATGAGTGCTCTCATGGAGTAATCCAGTAAGGTCTCAGGTAGATTACCTGTTGATAGGCGCTAGGTGGAAGCTCAGTAATGGGTGCAGCCGAGGCGTACTAATAGACCGAGGGCTTGACCTCATTATTTAACGTTGCTGTGCAGTCTTCAGGGCTCTGCCCTCACAGTTTTCCTGGTGCTTTTGGCGCGGTGGAACCACGCCGACCCATCCCGAACTCGGTGGTGAAACGCTGCTGCGGCGAAGATACTTGGTGGGTCACTGCCTGGGAAAATAGCTCGGTGCCAGGTTAATATTCATAGCAAAGCCCTCTTGGATAATATTACAAGAGGGCTTTGCTATTTTATAAATGTGGAATGTTTTGGATGGCCTATGCCCATTGTCGTGGCTGAAAACCTGAGCAAGGTTTATCCAGTGGCGGTTAAAGAACCGGGATTCAAGGGGACGCTGCGCCATTTCCTGCATCGCACTTACCGCTTGGTGAAGGCTGTTCAGGGAGTTTCTTTTCAAATTGGCTCAGGCGAGGTGGTGGGATTTTTAAGGCCCAATGGAGCGGGGAAAACCACTACACTGAAAATGCTCACAGGGCTAATTCATCCCTCTTCTGGTAATGTTCGGGTGGCTGGACAAGTCCCTTTTCGGCGCGAAGAAGCCTTTTTGCAAAAAATCACTTTGGTTATGGGGCAAAAGCAGCAGCTACTCTGGGATTTGCCTGCCCTAGATTCCTTGAAGATTAATGCTGCTGTTTATAACATATCCGATCGCGAATTCCGGCTGCGGGTGGGGGAACTAACTGAGCTGCTGGCGCTTGAGGGGAAGCTGACTCTGCCTGTACGCAAGCTTTCTCTGGGTGAACGCATGAAAGCCGAATTACTTGCCGCACTTCTGCACCGCCCTCAAGTACTCTTTTTGGACGAACCGACTCTGGGACTGGATGTTAATGCTCAGGTTGCGGTACGGGACTTTTTGCGCGAATATAACCAGCGCTACCAAGCTACGGTGCTTTTGACGAGTCACTATATGGCGGATATCACTGCTCTTTGCCAGCGAGTTCTGCTGATTCACCAGGGTCAGCTAATCTACGATGGTAGTCTGGAAGGTTTGCTGGAGCGCTTCGCCCCTTATCGAGAAGTTAAAGTGGAGCTAGCCCAAGCTTTGTCCGAAACTGAGTTGTTGCGATACGGCGAACTGGAAGCTGTGGAAGGTCGGGAGGTGCGTTTCTTGGTGCAACGGCAAGATCTCACCCGGACGGTGGCTAGGATACTGGCGGAACTGGAGGTGCTTGATTTGACGGTGACTGACCCGCCGGTTGAAGAAGTGATTGGTCGAGTCTTTCGTGCAGGGGTAGCCTGATGAAAGGGATTGTCAGAAAAGCTAGAGTGTTACTTTCGGTGTATTACGCTCAGATGGTGGAGTACCGGGCTGAACTGGTGTTGTGGGTTTTGTCCGGGTCTTTGCCGCTGATTTTGATGGGAATTTGGATGGAAGCGGCGCAAGGTGGGCGGTTCGGATTGACACCAGTGGTGTTTTCTCGCTACTTTCTGACAGTTTTCTTTGTGCGACAGTTGTCTACGGTCTGGGTGATTTGGGAATTTGAGAAAGAGGTGGTGGAAGGAAAGCTTTCTGCCAAGCTGCTACAGCCTCTAGACCCGGTTTGGCACCACGTCGCCGCTCATCTTTCTGAACGAGTTGCCCGGTTGCCATTTTCCCTTTTGTTGGTGGTGTTGTTTTTTATACTGTATCCCCAAGCTTTTTGGTTACCGAGTTGGTCAGGCTTTTTGCTGTTTGTGCCAGCAGTGGCGATCGCATTTGCGCTGCGTTTTCTAATCCAGTATACTTTTGCTATGTTCGCTTTTTGGATCGAGCGAGCTGCTGCGATCGAGCAATTCTGGTTTCTACTATATCTATTTCTCTCCGGTATGGTTGCGCCTCTGGAACTTTTCCCAGATAATGTGCGGGAAGTGGTGCTTTGGACTCCCTTTCCCTACCTGATTCATTTTCCAGCAGCGCTTTTGGTAGGTCTACCTGTGGATCTGGGAAGAGGGTTTCTAGCGATGCTAGGTTGGTTTTTGGTGTTTTTTGTCGGGAACCGCTGGTTGTGGCGTCGGGGACTGAAACGGTATTCGGGAATGGGAGCATAATTGATTTTAGATTTTAAATTTTAGATTTTGGATTACAGTGTCAAATTTAAAATTACAACCGGGCTACCAGTCTAAGCTGGGAGAGTGGAACCCCACCCCCTGCCCCTCCCCGCAACAGGGAGGGGAGTATTTCTCCCCCCTCTCCTCCAGAGGAGAGGGGGGTTAGGGGGGTGAGGTTTGTCCGGGCGATAGTTGGTAGCCTATAACCCCAGATAAACGCTGATGATGCTGTCTGTGTTTATCTGTGATTAAAATTCCAAATATGAGACGATACTTGCGGGTGTTAGGGTTGTTTTGGAGTACGGCTATCGCAGCTGAGATGGAGTACCGAGTTAACTTCGTTTTAGCTGCATTAAGCAGTGTAGGAAATTTTATAGGTAGCTTGTTCAGTCTCTTTCTTTTCTATCGCACTGGCTACACTTTTCAGGGATGGAGTTGGGAAGAAGCTTTGGTGGTACTGGGAATATTTACTTTATTACAAGGCTTTTCCAGTACTTTCTTAGTTCCTAATCTAAACCGCATTGTTCGGCAAGTTCAAGAGGGTACGCTGGACTTTGTGCTGCTTAAACCTATCAGCAGTCAGTTTTGGCTTTCGACTCGGAGTGTTTCACCTTGGGGAATTCCAGATTTACTGTTCGGTTTCGTGATGATTGGCTACGCGGGTATACGTCTCGATATCGGTATAAGGGACTACTTCGTGAGTGCTATTCCGCTTCTCTTTGGTATTGTAAGTCTCTACAGTCTGTGGTTTATGCTGGGAGCAACTAGCATCTGGTTTGTCAAAATATACAATGTTACTGAGGTACTCAGAGGTCTGCTGGAGGCGGGACGATTTCCGATAGTGGCTTATCCTACGGCTTATCGTTTCTTCTTTACTTTCGTTATACCTGTAGCATTTTTGACTACTGTGCCAGCGGAGGCGATGCTGGGGCGGGGTGAAGTTAGCTGGGTGTTAGGTGCGGGTGTGTTGGCATTGGGGCTGTTGTTTGCTTCCGTGGGATTTTGGCGGTTTGCATTGCGTTTTTATACCAGTGCATCGAGTTAGAGGTGGGGAGAAAAATTGAGTTTTACTGAATTAAACGCCATTCACGAGCATCAACAAATTGAGACAAATGACCCACATTTGTTGTGGCAATTATAACCTCATTTCCATCATTTGCTTCCCATATTGCCTGAGCCGCTAAAATTACATCTCCATCAAGTGCATTAGGTTCTGCCGTTGGCTTTCCTGTCCGCCTTGCATCTGCCCACAATTGCGCCGCTAGAAGCATTACTTCTGTAGTCAGTGGACGGTATGTAAGCGCAATTTTAAACCGATCGAGTTTTCTAATACCTGCTAATTTACCTGCCCGGATTAATTCGCGCCGTATCTCATAGTCAGCAATTTCAGGTAAGATTACTGCCTCGCCTCTTTGTAGCAAAGATTCTAGCCAGAGTTGACACTCTAAATATGGGTTTTGCTTTGGGATTTGTCACCATTCCCAATGGGCAAGAATCTAAAATAATTACTCTACTCATGGAAATAATCGTCGATTAGAAAGCCGATCCTCATCCAACACCTGCTCAAGGTACTCCGCAGTTTCTTTTTGTTCATCATCATCATCATCTTCGCGCCACGACCGTAGCAACTCAATTGCCGCTTGATTTCTCTTAATCCTCTCCTCTTGCGAAAGCTTAGTAATATCAATTTTATCAAACTCTTCCGACACTCTTGGCTCCACCGTTACCGCCTCCCGAAACAGCCGCACCATCTGAACTAACTTCGGCCAATGTTCCCTGGGAGTTTGCTGAATCTCGCGAAGGATCTCTGCTATTGCTTCGCTTAAGTGAGCTTCTGGATTAGGAGCAGAAGACGCTATATCGGGTAAACTCTGTTTAGACATAATTACCTCTTTTATTGCATTCAAATCGCAAGACGATCGCACTGTCATTATAAACTTAATCTGGGCATTTCCACCACTGCCTTTCGTCAACACTACGTTTTTACAGTCAGTGAAGTGTAGGTTGGGTTGAGGAACGAAAACCAAAATTAATCCAACATTCGCATTGGGTTTCACTTCCTTCAACTCAACCTACGGGGTGTTCACTACTACTAGCGTGAGCGAATCGCCTTGATAGTGTTTAAAGTGTTTTTTGTATCAGTCCTATTCATTAGAATAAGGAAAGCTGCTCTGCCAGGACAAATTTTTCCTTAATCCGCTCATGGCCTGCATTCAGCGCCTCTACATAGTCGTCTGGTACAAACCATTCAGCTTTCCAGTTCAGGGTAAGTTGAGGGACAACAAAGCCCGGAAACTCTTGTTGTAGTTCATCATAGGAACGGATATTGAGAGTAAAACCGCCTTCGCTTTTGATTCCAAATGCAATTTCAACCCCGGTAAAATAGCTGTCATAGTCCGGGCGAGCGATGCCAAGTAATGGCGCATATTCATCCCACATTTGAGTCACAGGACAGGAAAACGTTTTTCCTGCCATAAACGCGCCGGCAATCCGGTTATTAGGGGCTGTCTCATATAAAAGCACCAATGTACCCGGACGGATACCCAAATCGCGCTTGCGTAACTCCATCTGTTTTGTTCCAGAAATCAGCCGCTCAGCATAAATCCGCTTTATACTCAAAACTTTAAGCCATTGATAGTAAGCCACTACTCAACCCCCCTAATCTTCTTTACGGCCTCATAGGGAACCCTTTGAAAAGACTGAGGTGGGCCATTGAGAATTTCCTTCTCTCTAGCTTCCTCAAGCATGATGGGTTGTTGATACAACATAAACCGCTTCAAGCTCAGGGATTGAATTTCCTTAGCTGAAGGATACATCCCGAAAAATTCAGTCTCGGATAGAACGCCTGAGTTCCCAAGTCGAAAAAAAAGTTCCTCAGCAGTTCCTATTTCGCGGGAAGTAATAACTGCCTCTCCAACAATTGCTGTTACCGGGGAACTGGCATAGATAAACACAGTAGAATCATCCAAGTCTGCCTCTACAAAACGTGGCGTACCAAAATATATCCATGACCGACCAACCCTTCTGATTAGAAAGGATGGTCGGACGGGTAGGATATAAAATTCATTCTCAATGCCGCATATTGCCGGGAAAACTAGAGATCCCCATTGAGAGCGGGAAAACTGCTTTCTTATCCCTTCAGCCTGCAATGTGATACCAGCAGACGTGGCAGTGCAGTGCCAAGAACCACCGCTCTGAGCAATCGGCAGTGCAAACATCTCTTCCAACCCGCTGGGGAGCGGCAATAGGGAACGAGCGACTACTTCAACGTGAGCAGGTGTTTCCTGTGCTTGTGTCACCATAATTTTAGTCAAAAAGAGTTCATCTTCACGATCGCGCCCGTAGCATTGTCTGCCCACCCCCTCCAATAGGAATCCAAAGCGATTGAAAAAACCAAGCAGGTCACGCCGAACTGTGGACACCACCACACTAGCAAACCTCCTGATGCGCCACTGCTCCAAGCAACGTAGCATTAAGCGCTCACCCACCTGTTCACCGCGAAACTGAGGCAAAACAAACAAGGTAGATAGCTTGGCACGGTGTTCTGACTTTTGCTTCCAAATCGCCAAGCCCATCCAGTCTTCCCCCTCTATAGCTACATTGATTACTGTATTCTCATCCGCAAGTGTCCGGTTCAGCCAACTCGCAAAGCCAGGATATTGAGGGGATAGAGCACTTTCAAGCTCTCTAATGAACGAGTCAGGGATCTGGTTTCGGGCCGTCGCTCCTAAAATGGTTCTGATACCGTAGGCTCTTTCCAGACGATCGAGGACTTCCTCGCGTGTCCCCGATTCCAATACACTATCAACCCGTCCAAAATACTGGAAGTCACGGATCAGGCTGCACCGTTCCAACTGCTCCAGAAATGTATCCAGCAAAGTCCGATTGTCAAATTTAAACCATTCCCTGCCTGGAGCATTATCTATCCATTGCCCGCACTGTTTCAGATGGTTGTGGATCAACATTTCTATCCCACGATCTGGGACGGCAACAGCACACAATAAAACGGGTTGCTCAGGGTTGGAAGTGCCCACCTGTGCGCTTACTCGTTCCGAAGCTGCCTTTTCTAATTGCTCACCAGTAGTACGACCAATTTTTACGAGTAACCCTTCTTGTGGGTTCAAATAAGCTGGGAATGAATAGGCATAGATGATATCCAATTATCAAACTCCTGCTTGTTATCTTGCTATAATTAGCATAGCAATTTTTCTAAAAAATTAACAATTTTTCTTTCATTTTGCTCAAATAAAGTTTTAGTTAAAAAGCCGTGTCTATTCAGTCGCTTTGCTTTTTTTCTGCTTCTCTGATTTCCTGCATTCGCTTTTGATATTTATGAGCGATCGCTGTTGACATTTCACACATTTCTCTAGCTGACTGTTCAAAATCTTTGACCAGTTCGAGGATTTCCAACATAGTTTTTTCATTCGGTAGCTGTTTCACAATCATAGTCATTAGAAAAATCGATACGTGCGTCAACACGTACCGCCCTTTACACCTCCAATTTAACTTTCCGAGATTCCTCGATCGCCGCTTGTCTTCTTGCTTCTAGCCGAAGTCGCCATTTTTCATCTATTTCTGTTGCCATATCGTACAAAGCTTTAGCTTTTTGTTCGGCATTTTTCGCAAGTTCCAGTAGTTTATCGAGTGTTTCATCATCCGGTAATTCTTTCATTTTCATCACTCCAAACTAGCGTTAATATCTCTTACAGCTATTTTAGTCTCCAATACCTGACCCAATAGCGATCCCAAATCTTCTCCGCCTTCCTGAATGTCCGCCGCTGTCACATCGGTTGCTTCCAGTCGTTCAATAGTAGTCTGAATACGTCTTCTGGAAATTTCTACGAAGAATAGGGCGTTATTGAAAAAAGCAAAGAACTGAATCATTCTAGCATTATCTGGGAACCGAGACAATATAGGTCGGACTAGATTTAGTCCCTGCGTTGCATCAGTCTCAGTCTCGGCTAGTTCCCGGTTTAGTCGATCGATTAGATCTTGAATTTCTGATGGAATCGGCATTTAGAAGCATCCTGATTTCACCTCATTAGGATATCATTAAAGATGATGCGATCGCACTCCGAAAAATAGGCTATTGCTAACTCCAGAAAAAGTGCGATCGCACTTTTTTGCTACCCTTAACCGTTGCTTTAGCCTCCCCGAACCCCAGATTTGGGGAGAGGAAAATCTTGTTCCCCCCAGATTTGGGGGGTTAGGGGGGCGATTTAAGTCGATCGATCGCCACTTCCAACCTTTCAGGTAAGATAAAGGACGGACGCTTCTACGCTCAGGTCGAATCCAAGTTGCCTATATTTGGCTTTAACATTGACCGCATTGCCACGATCCGCCAAGCACGCCGCACGATCGAACCTGACCCCGTTGCAGGGGCGGTATTGGCAGAACTCGTCCATCTGCGGGAAGTATAGACGGCATATCCAAGACAGGGATGTGCGAATATGGCGACAGACGGTACGCACTCATCTAAACTTGGAGATGGCGGCTACTGACGAAATGGTGGCGATCGTCCTGGAGTGAAGTTTTAAAGTGAACGTTGTCCAAGGAAATAACTGATGACTCAAAGTGAAGCAGAAGTACGTTCTCAGAAAGTAGAACAATTGCGATTGGCAGGTATAGAACCTTATCCCAGCGAATCATATCAGCGATCGCACACCACACAGCAAGTTAGAGAATTATTTAGTCAGCCAGGAAAAGAACTCAACAACGGAGAAACCGATCCTGAAGCACTCGACCTCCGGGTTTGCGGTCGCATTACCTCCAAGCGCGATAGTGGTAGCATTATCTTTATTGATATGAAAGATGCCACTGACAGAATTCAACTCAAAATCGAGAAGAAATTAGTCAAAGGCGAACCTGGTCTTGCTTTCAAACAAATTGAAAAACTACTCGATGTAGGAGATTTTATTGGCGCTGAAGGAATTGGCTGTCGGACAAATCGCGGCGAATTATCTATCCAAGTACGCGAATTGAAACTGTTATCAAAAGCAACAATTCCTTTCCCTGATGCTTATTACGGAGTCAACGCGCCAGAAACTTGTCGCCGACATCGGGAAATGGATCTGGCTGGAAACCCAGAATCTTTCAATCGCTTTGTACTCCGCAGTCGCATCGTTCAAAGTATTCGCTCATACCTCGGCGATGCCGGTTTTTATGAAATAGAAACTCCAGTTTTGCAAGCCATTTATGGAGGTGCTGCTGCTAGACCCTTCATCACCCACCATAATGCTTTAGACGTAGATTTGTACTTGCGAATTGCTACGGAACTGTTTCTAAAACGTGCAGTTTGCGGTGGATTTGAGCGGGTTTTTGAACTAGGTCGCGTATTTAGGAATGAGGGAGTTGACAGTACCCACAATCCCGAATTCACATCGTTAGAAGTTTACCAAGCTTATGCAGATTACTTCGATATTTTGGAAGTTGTAGAAGATGTGATATGCTTTGCGGCGGCTGCTGTTTTTGGGGATAAAAAAGAAATTGAATACCAAGAACAGTTAATTAGTCTAGAACGACAATACGATTACAGCGAAAAACATCCTGGTTTTGGCGGCAAACATTGGCAAGTCAAGACGATGGTGGAAGCTGTAAAAGATGAAACAAAGTTAGATTTTGATGTGTTAGAGTTATCGGAGGCGATCGCAGCTGCCGAAGAACTAGGATTGCACCTTTCTAGCTTAGAAAAACAAAGTTTTGGTTATGTACTTTACGCTGTGTTTGATCGGCTAGTTGTCTCAAACCTGATTCAACCAACTTTCATCATTGACTTCCCCGTTGAAGTGAGTCCGCTAGCCAAAGGACATCGCAGTAAACCAGGTTTTGTAGAACGATTTGAGCTATTTATCGCTGGCACGGAATACTCTAACGGCTTCTCGGAATTGAACGATCCGAAAGAGCAAAGAAAGCGTTTTGAAGAACAATTGGCTCAGAAAAACGCAGGCGATGAAGAAGCACATCCAATGGATGAAGATTTTATTGAAGCTTTGTCTTTGGGAATGCCAAATTGTGCCGGAATGGGAATAGGTGTAGACCGACTTGTGATGCTGCTGACTAATACTCAAAGTATTCGAGATGTGGTGATGTTCCCAACGATGCGCCCCATAAAAGATGGTTCAAATCCGTAAATTTTAGGCTTTAAAGCAGCAGCAGAACAAGCGTGGAAGCAGTTGTGCTGCTGTTGGCTTCTGTGGCGCTACCCAAAACCAGATCAGTATTGGAGGTGGTGCGATCGCAAACATTAACAGGAGTTACAATTCAAATAACTTGGATGTTCTCCACCAGTAATCTTGTGCTGGTATTTCTACTCTCAATTAGGTAATGTGAGACTATGCAAGATGGCTCAATCCAACTTCTTGTCGAAACGGAAAAAGATATCCAGCTTGTGACTTGGATTTTAGAAGCTGCTGGATATCCTGTAGAAAAAATCAAACTTAATGCGATTAGAGGCCATAAAAACCTTAAAGAGTTTTTAAAAGGTCTACCTTCTGATATTGCAGAAAGTTGTGCAGTTCTAGTTGATTCAGACGCAGGAAGTGTCCCCGATGCTGTATCTAGTGCTAGAAGAAAGTTAAGTAATCCACCTGTAAAAGTTTTCTGTGCGATGAAAGAAATAGAGGCTTGGCTTTTTGCAGATGATATCGCAGCACTAGAGAATACAAAAACTCAATGGGGACGGGAAGTGATACCTACGCTTCTATTACCAGAAGATATCCCTACTCCCAAAATCCATGCGGAATTGGCTTTTGGAAAAAATTTGAATTCCTGGGATTTTGTTAAGAATATCAATATTGATAGAGCTTCGGCAAGATCGCCGTCCTTGCGTGAATTTTTGACAGGTATCAAAAATATGTTGGCAGCACAACCAACACCTGCTTTACAAAGCGTTTCTCGTAACATCAGTCGGGATGTTTTCTCTGGACTTATCCGGGAAGTTCTACCTGCAAACACAGTAATTTGGCGAACTGCAAATGGAGAATCATTTACAGCAGATGAACTTCGGAAGCAGATTGAGGAAGGTACAGATATTGGTCAACAATATGCCTCAGATGTACTTCGAGTAGCGAGGGATTTTCTTAAGAGAATGGCTAATAGGAGAGAATCTTAATGATCTTCTTTGTCCCCGCATACGATCTATCGACCCAGGCAAATCTGACTATTGCGAAGCTAATCATCACATCGAATTGTGTCACGCTATTCGAGAAGAAAGCAACAAAACAGGAACTCATATTAGCGTTGTGTAAGGCTGACGTGCCTCTGTTCGCGATGTCTCACGGTGTTCCTGATGCCTTGAAAGCCCAAAATGGGGAGGTCGCCCTTTCAAAGAATGATGTACACCTGCTAGGTGAACGTCAAATTTACGCATTTGCTTGCCACACAGCAGCTGAACTCGGCAAAGATGCGGCAAACAAAGGAAGTATCTGGTGGGGATATTCAGATACGATTTCATGTGCGATCGATTTGCCTGCTTTGAGTTCTGTTTTTACTGATATATTTACGTTTATTAGGGATAATTTTGAGACAGCTACATCTCCTGAAGATAGGCAGACAATGCTTGAAGAACTTAAGAAAAAGTGCGAGGCAGCACAAGATGAGGTCGATCGCATTGATTCTAAAATTGAAATTACTGAAATCATGGAGGTGTATAGAACACTACGTCATATTTGGGACAGACTCCGAATCTGGATACCTAATGCTCAACAACCAGAAAACCATCCACAGGTTTCAAGTCCTTCTCTTCCTTGGGGTAATTAGACTTACAATACTCAAGAGCAACACTCTCAACCTTTTAGGTAAAATAAAGGACGGACGCTTCTACGCATAAGGAGAATCCAAGTTGCCTACACTCGGCGTTAACATTGACCACATTGCCACGATCCGCCAAGCGCGGCGCACGATCGAACCTGACCCCGTTGCAGCGGCGGTATTGGCAGAACTCGCAGGTGCTGATGGCATTACCGTCCATCTGCGGGAGGATAGAAGGCATATCCAAGACCGCGACGTACTCATATTGCGGCAGACGGTACGCACTCATCTAAACTTGGAGATGGCGGCTACCGACGAAATGGTGGCTCTAGCACTTGACATCAAACCCGACTATATCACCCTCGTACCCGAACGCCGCGAAGAAGTCACCACCGAAGGCGGACTCGATGTGGCAGGACAAATCCAGCGCATGAGTGATATTGTGACTAAATTACAAGATGCCGGAATTCCCGTGAGCTTGTTTATCGATGCGGAACCAGCACAAATTTATGCTGCTGTCAAGGTAAAAGCCAAATTTATTGAACTGCATACGGGCAAATATGCCGAGGCCCATGATGAAGCGAATCGGGAGAAGGAATTAGAGGTGTTAGCCAAAGGGTGCGAATATGCTCTAGCATCTGGTTTGCGAGTAAACGCCGGACACGGACTCACCTATTGGAACGTTTACCCAGTTGCTTGCCTAAAAGGTATGGAAGAACTCAACATTGGTCATACAATTATTAGTCGAGCCGTTTTAGTCGGACTAGAGCGAGCCGTCCGCGAGATGAAACAGGCTATGCGGGGAGAGTTTTGAGTTTTGAATTTTGAGTTTTGAATTGAGATGACAACTTACTACTACGTTTTAGCGAGTCAGCGCTTTTTGCTAGAAGAAGAACCTTTTGAGGAAGTGCTGAAGGAACGAACCAGAAACTATCAAGAGCAAGAAAAACAAATTGATTTTTGGCTTGTCTTGCAGCCCGCTTTCCTGGAAGTACCGGAAATGGCCGCTGTTAAGGCAAAATGCCCCCAGCCAAGTGTGGCGGTAATTTCCACCAATCCTCAATTTATTACTTGGCTCAAACTGCGATTGGAGTACGTAGTCACCGGAGAATTCCAGGCACCCTCAGAGAAGATCCCCGATCCCCTCGCTTCCTTAGCGCCAGTCTCCTAACACCCACTTATAATTAGTCAACGGTCATTTGTCAGTCGTCGTTTGTAGAATTCTGCAATAAAAATTGACAAATGACACTCGCTCAATGAAAAAGCTATGCGTGAAATTGCGATCGAGGGGTGCTACGCGGCGCTGATTTTTGCCACAGCTATGGCTGGATTGCCAGGATTTGTCGTTGAGTCGAAAGCAGTCGCCCAGACAGCAACACCCCCTACAGAGAATTTACCTGCCTATAATCCCAAACCGCTGGGAACTGGTTATGCGGTGCTGATAGATTATTTCAACCAGCCAGAACTTGCAGATCGGGTGCAGCAAGCGTTAAGGAAGGACGTAGGTTTAGTTTCCTACGGACAACGACCCTACTTACTGGCGTTGCATACCAGCAATCAAAAGGATGCTACAGATACTTTGAAGGCGTTAAGCGATCGCGGTTTTTGGGTCATGGTAGTCGATAGCCAAAAGGTAACGCTGCTGCGATCGCAAGTAAGTAATTCCAAATTTTAGATTAAAGATTTCAGATTTAAAAATTCAATTTGAAATCTGCAATCTAAAATTTGAAATTTTTAATAAGCTGGCCCAGCCAAGCAGGAAATAGTTATGCCTAGCGCCGAGCCTACAATCACTTGAAAAGGCGTGTGTCCGAGCAATTCCTTCAGACGGTCTTCGTTAAACGTAGGATGTTCTCGAAATAACTCATCAATAATTTGATTGAGGATGCGAGCTTGCTTACCGGCAGCCTGACGCACCCCAGCAGCGTCGTACATGACGATGATGGCAAAAATGGTTGCCAGTGCGAATTCGGGACTAGCCCATCCGACCGTCTGACCCACACCAGCCGCCAAGGAAGCCACTAAGGCGGAATGGGCGCTAGGCATACCGCCAGTTTCCACCAAAACTCTTACAGTCACCTTACCGTGCTGGATAAAGTGGATAACGAGCTTCAAGATTTGAGCGATTAGACAAGCTAAAAGAGCAACCAGCAACACCCGGTTGTCTAGGATGTGGCCAAAGTCCTGCATATCGGTTTTGGATTTGGGATTTAGGATGCGTGGATTCTTAAGGTTCTGCTGTTCGCTTTATTGAGGACGGGTTTATTATAGATTGTCTGGTTAAATCCGTCCTCAAAGAGTTTTAGTGAGTGCGAGTGGTGATAAAATCTGCGATCGCCTGTAGCGGTCGAGCCTTCTCTCCAAACGGTGCCATTTGGGCCTTAGCAGCGTCAACCAGTTGCTGGGCTTTTTGCTTAGATTCCTCCAACCCCCAAAGGCTGGGATAAGTTGCCTTTTTAGCTTGGAGGTCTTTGCCAGCCGTTTTGCCCAACTCCTCGCTAGGTCTGGTGATATCGAGAATGTCATCCACAATCTGAAACGCCAGCCCGATATTCTCAGCATAACGGGATAGGCGTTGCAAATCCATTGCGGATACCCCGGCTATAATCCCACCGCAAACCACACAAGCTTCCAACAAAGCGCCGGTTTTGTGAGTGTGAATAAAGTTAAGAGTTTCCAGCGTAATATCTGGCTTTCCCTCAGATTCCAGGTCAACCACTTGGCCACCAACTAACCCGGCTGCACTCACAGCACGCCCTAATCGGGCAATCACCTGTAATAGCCGTTCCGGTGGAACGATTTTAGTTTCAGCCACAACCTCAAAGGCATAAGCTAACAAACCATCCCCAGCCAAAATCGCAATATCCTCGCCATAGACCTTATGATTGGTCAGTTTGCCTCGCCGATAATCGTCGTTGTCCATTGCCGGTAAATCATCGTGGATCAACGACATGGTATGGATCATCTCTAAGGCACAGGCTGTTGGCATAGCCATATCCAGCGTACCTCCAGCTAGTTCGCAAGTGGCTAGGCAAAGGATGGGACGCAGGCGCTTACCCCCGGCCATTAAGGAATAGCGCATGGCCTCATATATTTTTTCAGGATAGGTGATGGGGACGGCACGCTCCAGAGCTGCTTCCACCAAAACCTGTCGCTGGGCTAAGTAAGCCGATAGATCAAAGGTAGGGGATTCCCCCTGTGGCGAATGCTTGTCATCCGTAGCTACCATCCCTCGATTCCTTGAGCGTGTCTATGTCCGTAACAATTTTACAGGGAATTGGGTATTGGGCTAGGCGCAGAAGAATTGCAAATTTTAAAAAAGCAGATTTCAGATTGAGATTAAATCTAAAATCTAAAATTGCCCAGTCCCCATTAACTTTTCTGGCTGTAACTCCAGACGGTATTTTGCAATAGGATGGCAACAGTCATGGGGCCAACGCCCCCCGGCACAGGGGTGAGAAATTCGGCTACACTCTTCACTTCATCGAAGTTGACATCTCCCACGAGGCGAGAATTTCCGGCATCATCGGTAATACGATTCATGCCGACATCGACAACGATCGCTCCTGGCTTGACCATATCACCTGTAATGAGATTTGGCCGACCCACAGCTGCAATCAGAATATCGGCATTGCGGGTAATGGCGGCTAAGTCGTGACTGCGAGAATGCGCGATCGTCACTGTAGCATCAGCTTCCAGCAGCATCAAGGCCATCGGCTTGCCCACCAAAATGCTGCGTCCCACCACAACGGCTTGTTTGCCTTTGAGGTTAATTTCATATTCCTCTAAGAGGCGCATCACCCCAGCTGGAGTACAACTCCGCAATCCCAGTTCCCCGCGCACCAAGCGCCCCAGGTTAACTGAGTGGAGTCCGTCGGCGTCTTTGTTTGGATCGATTTGGTGGAGTAGCGCTATGGCATTGAGGTGGTCAGGTAGCGGCAGTTGTACTAAAATGCCATCAACGCGATCGTCTTGATTCAGCGACTGAATGACTTGCTCCAGTTCTGCCTGCGTAGTTTCTGATGCGAAATGCTGCCCAAAGGAGGCTATGCCGACTTTTTGGCAAGCTCGCTCTTTATTCCGCACGTATGCGGCGCTGGCTGGGTTATCGCCAACCATTAGCACGGCTAGACCGGGCGATCGGCCTATTTTCGGGTGCAATTCCTGAATGCGCTGTTGTAGTTCAGAATGAATTTTTTCAGCTAGGGTTTTACCATCTAATAATTGGGCAATTTTAGCGTCCATTGGAGTGTAAGTGGCATCCATGTCTGTGGCAATCCGCTCTTATCAGTTTCGCATATTTACTTCGCCTTTTGAAGTCCATCACAGAAGGAAACGGCTATGAAGCTAACAAAAATTCAGGTAGGGCGATATGGCGCGATCGGGCTGCTGTTAGGAGGAGTATTTGCTTGTGCGATCGGTTTCTTTTCGAGAGACAATGTACCCGTCACCCAAATCAATCAACTGCAAAAAGATCGGAATACCGATGCTACGGTTTACCTTAAAGGTAAGGTGGTTAAGCAAGTTCCTTTCTTAGGAACACGAGCTTATGAATTGCAAGACTCAACTGGTATTATCTTGGTTATAACTAACGAAAAATTTCCCCAAAAAAAGGAAGTTTTAATCAAAGGTAAGGTACAGTACAAAAGTATTCCTTTAGGTGGTCGCGATTTAGGGGAAGTTTATGTTAAAGAACAGGAACGGCTATAACTGGATGGAGTATGAGTAACGAACGAGTTCATGTAGCGATAAGCGGGAACGATTTTAATGATATTTGAAGCAGCGCCGATTGCTTGGCATAACGGAAAACTCGTTGAACGCGAACAAGCTGCACCCTCGATTGCTAGCCATTCTCTTCACTTAGGTGTTGGAGTTTTTGATGGCTTAATGGCTTACTGGAATAGCGATCGCTATTATATTCATCGCTTAGACGCACATCTAGACCGCCTTCGCAATGGTTCCACGCAGATGGGGCTGGTATTTTCGTGGTCGAACGAAGACCTTAAAGCAGGTATTTTATCACTTTTAGATGAAATACCTGCAAATAATTATTATATTAGACCGATAGTTTACCGTTCAGTACCACAGCTGAACTTTAGCGACACAATGCCTGTGGATGTAACAATTTTGGCAGTTACTATTGCACGCGATGTAGACAAATCTCTTACTTGCCACATCTCCCCATTTGAGCGTGTTTCCGGTTGCGCCATTCCAGTTTCATGGAAAATATGTGGAACTTATGTAAACAGTTACTTAGGTCGTCGCGCTGCGGAGGTAGCTGGGTTCAATGATGCTATCATGCTCGATCGGGAAGGTCGAATTACCGAAGCTGCTGTAGCCAATATTTTTTTCTTGCAAAAAGAGACAGTTATTACACCTGCGCTTACTCCAAATATTTTCCCCGGTATCACTCGATCCACACTGCTTGATGTTGCAAATTCTTTGGGAATAGAAGTGATTGAAAGGGATGTTTTCCCTTCTGAATTAGAGAACTTCGACGGGGCTTTTTTAGCTGCCACTATGATGGAACTGAAGCCGTTAGCAACTATTCATCCCTATCGGTATGATTCGTCTAACCATCCGCTATTTCGTCGCTTTTTGAAGGAGTTTCGCGAGATTACCCACCAATAAATGTATGTATGGATTTACGATTAATAAGTAATAAATTACAAAAGTAATTAGGTCTGAACTTTAAGCAATGAGTAGCAAATTAGTCCATGTAGCGATCGCAATTCTATATCGCGACAACCAGTTTCTCCTACAACTGCGAGACAACATCCCCACTATAGTATATCCCGGTCACTGGGCGTTTTTCGGGGGACACATCGAGCCTGGTGAAACCCCAGAAGACGCCGTTAAGCGGGAACTCATAGAGGAAATTGGCTACTCACCGCCTACAGTATCGTTTTTTGGCGATTATCCCGATCCCAACGTTTTGCGCCACGTTTTTCACGCGCCGCTTACGGTGGAACTCGAAGATTTGGTATTAGGAGAAGGTTGGGATATGGGATTATTAACACCCGATGAAATTCGACTGGGTAAGCGTTATTCTGAAAAAGCAGAACAGGTGCGACCTTTGGGATCTCCACATCAAAGAATTTTGTTAGATTTTATAGAGAAAGGTAAGGTGATGGTTTGAAACAAGGGTGTTTATGCGATCGACTCTAGCATGGCGATCGCACTTATCTTAGCACTAGGCAAACCCGGCATTTAAGACCACGATACTCTTTGGTTCCGCAGTGAGGAAAAGGTAAGCTTCAGAACTTACCTTTTCCTCACATTCAATGCAGGTCAATACTTCAGCCATAAATTTCTCCTCTTGCTTCAGTCGCAACGTAGCCACAAGATCAGACTGCTTTTCGCGATTCTATCACAGGAGTCGAGCCAGTCTAACTTTGGGGGTTGACCTTTTTAGAGTCAGGGGGTAATATACCATAGGTTGTCAAGTCTGGCACTGCTGTAGAATGATGGAAAAAAAATATGCCGTTCGTCAGCTAAGCGATCGCACCTGATATTTTTTAATCTTTCAACTTTTGGCAGACTTTAGGCTTTTAATCAAATTAATAAGATAGAAGATAGATTTTGATGAGGCTGTAAATGGCAGAGGTTATGGAAAAACCTATTCGGATTCTGTTGCAGACGACAATTCCGGCGACAGAAGATGACTGGAGTATCGATCGCTTCTCATTGTTGCGCGACTATCTCGCTTCTGTCAAAGACGACGAGGGGAACTACCTCTTTGAAGTCACGGCGCGTAACCGAGAATCGGACGCTGAAAGCAATGACCCCATTTTGAGCAACCTCGGCGAGTCGGATTTCGACGAGTTATGGCTGTTTGCAGTCGATGTCGGTGACGGTTTGACAGAAAAAGACCATTCAGGCATTACGGCATTTCATAACCGTGGCGGTGGTCTTTTGGCGACGCGAGATCATCAGGATTTAGGTTCGTCTATCTGCAATCTCTGCGGTGTTGGTGCGGCACACTTTTTCCAAAATTATAATCCCGATCCAGACGAATCTCGTCGCGTCATTGATGACATCTACACGAATAATATTTCTTGGCCGAACTATCACTCTGGACGCAATGGCGATTATCAAAAAATTACGCCCAGGGAACCTGTTCACGAATTATTGAAAAATCCTGCTTCGCCTGATGGAATAATTGAATTTTTCCCGGCACATCCCCACGAAGGCGCGGTAGGAGTTCCTCCAGGCGAAACCAACGGGCGTGTAATTGCGATCGGCACTAGCCAGGTTTCGGGACGAGAATTTAATCTCGCTGTTGCCTTCGAGTGGCCTAAAGATGCTGATGGGAACGGGCAAGGACGCGGGGTGGCAGAATCGACTTTCCATCATTTCTGCGATTATAATTGGAATGCGGATATAGGTTGTCCCAGCTTTGTATCCGAACCTCCCGGTAATACAATGAAGACAGAAACACGCGCTTTAGAAGATATCAAAACTTATGTGCGTAACGTAGGTTTGTGGTTGGCAAATAAAACGCCATAACCGGAATTTCAGATGGCAAATTTCACATTTGCAATCCAAAATCTAAAATCCCAAATCCAAAATCGAATGACTGACCAACCCAGAACCCGTCAAGAACTGTACGATCGCATCCGCCAATCTTCCAGAGAAGAGGTGATCCTTGAAGAGATGATTCGCCTTGGGTTCTGGCCCGCCCAAGGCGAAATGCCGCAAGATCCAGCTGATGAAATTCGTCGTCGTGGGGAAATACAGGCAGAACTTAGCGACCTCTACAAGCAAAACCGCATCCTCAACAGTGAAGAGGCACTCAAGAAGCAGTTATATCAGCAAAGACTGGAGGAGTCGCGGCGCAAGCGTCAGGAAACGAAAGAACGTCGGGAACGGGAAAGGCTAGAACGCGCAGAAGCTTGGCGACAAAAGAACCAGGAAGATATTGTTTATTTAGGCGATCGCGTTTCCGGCGGACTCAACTATACCGAATGCAATCAAGAACGTTTGCAAAGTTATGGCTTGCCGATTTATAACACAGCCGAACAAATTGCCGCCGCGATGGGAATTAGCATCGGACAATTACGCTTTCTCGCCTTTTCCCGCAAAACATCTCCAATTTCTCACTACATTCGCTTCAAAATACCTAAAAAGACGGGAGGCGATCGCATCATTTCAGCCCCAATGCCACGGCTAAAACAAGCGCAACATTGGATACTTACTAATATACTAGAAAAAGTCGAATTACACAACGCCGCCCACGGTTTCCGCCAAGGTCGTTCAATTGTTAGTAACGCACAACCTCACGTCGGTGCAGAAGTTGTAATAAACTTCGATTTAAAGAACTTTTTTCCTTCAATTTCTTATCGACGAATCAAAGGACTTTTGCACGCGATCGGCTATTCGGAAGCAGCCGCCACAATTTTTGGCTTACTCTGTACAGAACCCGATGTTGAAGAAGTTGAAATAGATGGAAAAACTTATTATGTAGCACTTACCGAACGCCACTTACCCCAAGGCGCACCCACCAGCCCAGCCATTACTAATATACTCTGCCGCCGACTCGATCGCCGCCTCACCCAAATGGCAGAAGAATTGGGTTTTGTTTATACTCGCTACGCCGACGACCTAACTTTTTCTGCCTCTGGCGATAACCTCCGTCATATTTGTAACGTATTGAGACGCACCGAATCAATAGTCGAACACGAAGGTTTTGTGATTAATGAAGAGAAAACCAGAATCCTTCGCAATTCGCGACAGCAAGATGTAACTGGAGTTATAGTTAACGATAAAGCAAATGTTGATAAGAAAACTCTCAAACGCTTTCGGGCCACTTTGTATCAGATTGAAAAAGACGGTTTGTCAGGGAAACGCTGGGGTCATTCTTCAGATTTAATTGCCTCAATTCAGGGATTTGCTAACTTTGTGGCAATGGTTAATCCCGAACTTGGTGCAGAGTTTAAAGAACAGGTGAGACGAATTAGAGAAAAATATAGATAGGGGCATAGTTCTACAATTTCGATCTACTTGGGTTATAATCAGTGACTAAGTTAAACTCTTTCCCAAAACCTAACTGTTTTATCCTTACTACCACTTGCTAGCGTTTTACCATCAGGACTAAAAGCAACTGATGTCACTGCTGAATCATGTCTAGGAACAATCATGGATTGCATAGTCTCAACATCCCAAATTTTAATATAACCGCGATCATCTCCACTAGCAATTAATTTACCATCAGGGCTAAAAGCAACTGTTCTAACTTTACTTGAGTGTTTTCCACTCTTTAATTCTTCAGCCCTAGAGACATCCCAAAGTTTAATACTAAAGTCATCGCCACCGCTGACAAGTATTTTACCATCAGGACTAAAAGCTAATGAATTTATAGGTGATCTATTAAGCGAACCTGGAAAACTTTTAATCTTTCTTCTACTGTTCCAATTCCAATACTCAATCCTTCCCTCACCATCCCCAATAGCAAAAATAGAGTTATCTTTGTCTGGGCTAACAGCTATAGCCCTGATCTCACTGAAAAAGCCCTGAATTGGGTCTCCCCATTTGCCACCGCTTTTAACATCCCAGAAAAAAATAGTTCTATCTTTACCGCCACTAAGTAATATTTGATTGTCTGGAGTAAAAGCTACCGCTAGAATTCTACCGAATTCATTGTTTTTATGTCCATTAATTTCTTTATGCTCTCTTTTTGCCTCCTCAATACTCCATATTTTTATGACATTATTATCTCCGAATTTAATAACTCCAGTAGCCATATACTGACCATTATGGCTAATAGTAATTGGAGTAGGACACATTGTGAATTTAATATCTTCGTTCTGAAAAATAGTATTCTCGGTAGTTTCAAAATTACTGATAATAATTGTTTGTTGGTGTTCGTATCTAATCGCAACAGAGTTACTTTTGGGTAAAAATGTCACTGATGTAACTTCAGCATCAAAGTAATTAGTCCGTTGGCTTCTCCATTCTTGACTTCTACTATTTTTTCTATGATGATCTACTGCTACAGGAACTGGTACTTGAGGTCTATCTACTACCTCAATTACCTCAATTTTTGGCTTTACCTCAATTACCTCAATTTTTGGAACAACACCATAAGGCTGTAGTCTCTGATATTGTAGGCAAAATTCAGAACTATCTTGTGGTAAGCTAAAACATACTGAGGGTGTAGCAGGTTCAGACCTCGTACATTCCCAAAATTCACGGTAAGGTTGAATAAGCATTCCGTGAGCTATTTCGAGAGCATTTTTGGTGACTATAACATCTGGGATTAATCCCTTAATAACAATTCCTTCAAGTAAAAGGATTTCTCTACCAAATGAATCTTTTAAAACTCCACTTCCTTCAATTCCCATGTCTTCCAGAGTGGTTTCAATCACTCGAAATACTAGGGTAAATTTTCCAACTTTAGATTTATGTATTTCTCGGTAGAAAGCCACATTTTCTGCTGTTACATTACCACCGGCTGTGTTGGCAAGAATCTTGGTATCACCAATTTCACACATAAAATCAGGAGCGACTATTGTTCGATAGTCAAGGTAGCGATTACAGCTAACTAAAAAAGGCCAACCATCTAAATTGTTCATAAATGTATTACGAAGATAGATCGGAATCCGGGAAACTTATATAAAGTTTGTTTTGGATCAAATTAAAGCTGTTGACAACAGATTCAAGGGCGCTTCTCTCATCGCCTATTTTATTCAATGTTTCAGCTTGTTTCTGACGCAATTCCTCACTTCTGTCCGCAGCTTCTTTTTTCTTTTGTTCGGCAGAACCTGCCCAATTTTTAATCCCAGGAAAACCTCTTAACCATCCTGGCAAATTTTGACTAATTTTTTCCGTGTTGCTAAGACTAGCTGTAACTGTAGTCGATCGGTTCCTTTCTTCAGATGCCCTTTTAGCAAGTTCGTTTTGTTGATTCTGGATCAAATCTGGTAAAATACAAGCTAAGGGAACTTCTACCTGAAATGGCTTAGGCAGTTTTCCTGGAATTTTTGCCATACCCCCACCAGGTAAAGGTTTTGCGAAACCTTGCCCAACCGAACTAACAGGAATTAATCTGGTTAAAAATCGATCTTCTTTGCGCCTTGTAACTAGATTCTTAAATGTCTCACTAGATTCTAATAACTTCTCTCTTACTTGTTTTAAAGAATATCCACTACTTTCAACAATATCCCATTTGCTAATGACAAAATGAACTGGTCTTGTACTCCCTCTCATCATTATATCAAGCATATTCTTTAACTCATTAATAAGCCATACTACTCCGTCTGGTTCTTGACGCATCAACGCACAAATTTTAGAGCCGTCTAACAATCCGAGTAGAATATCAGCACTTTCTATCTTTCGATTAAAATCAGAGTCGTCTTCCATCTCTTCTTCAGTAATTCTACCGCCTGCGTAATCGAGATAGACAAACTGGCAAGCAGAGTATTTAGTCCTATTTCTGTTTATGGAGCAGGTAAAAATCCAGTCTGAAATTTCTTCACGAACCGTACCCGGAGGCCATTTTGTTTCTGTAGCGACTTCGGTGTATATTCTATTCAGTTTCTTGCGCTTTTCACCATCAATCTCTAGAAAAAATCCCCATTCCCCTTGACTGGATAACTTCTGAAACATACTTCCCAAATATACTGTCTTGCCAGAACCACGAGGCCCCAGCATAATAACTCGATAACTGTACATGGATTTTACTACCTAATAATTTTATTGGGACAGCCTTTTTTTTTAGCCTACCTATCTAAAATATATGAAATCAAATATTGGGGGATATAGCAATTGAATTTAATGGGTAATTTGCAAATTGGGAATTTGGGATTTAATGGGAATTAATAGGAAAAAGTGCCATTTAGTTCCTCAAAGGTCAAAAAGTGTGGTAAAGTGGTGGTGTGTTAGACCCAAATATGACTACACCTAGACTTATGGAGCTTGAAGAATCTGTAAAATTGATCGATAACGAGATATTTGCTAAAACAGGAAAACGTCTTGACTCTCTCCAGATATCTATATTAGAAGCTACTTCGCAAGGTAAAAAGTATCCAGAAATAGCCAAATACCGCTGTCTCCTAATCCTTGATAACGTACAAACCCTCAATAGCAGCGGACAATTAGCGGGAACCTACCGACCAGAATATGAAAATTACAGCACATTTTTTAAACAAATAGGAGAACTATCACATAACAGTTGTTTAGTGTTACTGAGTTCGGAGCAACCTAGAGAAATATCCGTCTTAGAAGGCGAAAATAAACCCGTTAGGTCATTACAACTCAGTGGATTAGGTGCAGATGCAGTGGAAATATTGCGAGAAAAAGGATTAGCTGATGAGGAAAAATGGTCACAACTAATAGAACTTTACAGAGGTAATCCTTTGTGGTTAAAAATAGTTGCGACAATGATTCAAGATTTGTTTAACGGCAGCGTTTCTGAAGCATTATCTTATGATACTCCTTTTTTGGGAGATTTGGAAGCAATTTTGTCTCAGATTTTCAATCGCTTAACTAAATCAGAAATACAAGTAATGTCTTGGTTGGCTAGTGAAAATCTGCCCGTTTCCCTGGTGAAACTGCGAGATTGTCTGCAATTATCTCAGTCTGAGTTATTGAAAGTAATACAATCTTTGGGACGGCGTTATTTGATTGAAAAAGTTAGGGAAGGTGACTGCGTACTTTTCACACTTGGGCCTGTTGTTAGGGAATACGTGAATATTTTTAAGAGTTAGCGATCGCCTATAGCCATTGTACGCGATCGAGGTAAAGTCATTTCCATCCTACCGCCAACTATTCGCAGACTATTTTGGAAAGGTGTGGAAGTAGAAGTAATTGACATCAGCAATGATGCTAAATTGCCAGCTAATTTAGTGGCAGAATTAGTCTTGAATGCTCCAGAAATCGTCCGCAATTTTTTGCACATTCGGGAAGTACCAACACAGCATATAGGACTACTCTACATCAATCAAGAATTTCAAACACTACTCCAGCCAGGGATACACGCTTGGTGGATATTTGGACGCTATTTGCAAACGGAAACAATTGACCTCCGCCTGCAAACTATGGAAGTATCCGGTCAAGATATCCTCTCTAAAGATAAAGTACCTCTGCGCTTGAATTTAACTGCTGGTTTCTGCATAGTAGACCCATTGAAAGCAAAAAACAGCTTGTCAGATGTGGCTGGTTTCTTATACAAGGAATTACAATTTGCTTTACGTGGAGCAGTTGGCGAACGAACCCTAGATGGCTTACTGGAGGATAAAGGGGCAATTGATAGAAGTGTCGCTGAATACATTCGTCATAAAACCGCAAACTATGGAATTGAATTTGACTCTGTTGGGGTAAAAGATATAATTCTCCCTGGTGAAATTAAGACTATCTTGAGCAAGGTTGTCGAGGCGGAAAAAGCTGCCCAAGCTAACGTAGTGCGTCGCCGTGAAGAAACTGCTGCGACTCGCAGTATGTTGAATACCGCTAAAGTGATGGAGGATAATCCTGTCTCGCTTCTCTTTCTTCCACCAGCATTTGAGTTAGTAACGCTTGTCCTTCTCGCAAGTCTCCAACTAAGATACGAAGGTTTGCGATCCCTTGAGCGTTCGCCTCAACCATTCCTGCTAGTCGATCGAGCCTTTCATCATTCCATCGTTCTGTTGCCATAGTATCCTTGCTTCCTATCTAATTGATTTTTGGCACTCATAGTACGGAGATCTCCATTGCCGATTATTATACCTGGGTCTACTTGTCGGTGTTAGTGCTGCGAGTGACACTGGGAAAATTTTTTGTTCCTATTTAGATAGAGATAAAGCTATTTACGTTAAGGGATATAGTGATATCAGATATAGGTAGGTAGCCCAGATAGTATCTGATACAACATTTGGCTTCAAGCTTAACCTAATCTAAAAAACCAGAGGACTGAGTTGACAGAGGAATTTCCACTGTGTCATAGCTATTCAGTGGAGTCACTGTTCCGGTTGTAGTTTGGCCTACGTAGACTTCTGAATCAATCCGGCTAGTAGTTTGGGAACTGACTCCCAGAAAAAAGTTAAGCGAGAATGTTATTGCGGCTGCTAGTATTAGTTTTTCTAACATGATAAACTCCCCCAAGGACAGACGAATCACCGCAGATACACCGTTAGTATTACTATCAACGGTTTTCGCTTAGTGCTACGTGATGGCAATCTTTGAGAGAAGGTGAGAATAATCTTGCCATTAAGTGATTCCGATCACAGCTAATACCCAGTGCTGAGTGCCGAGTACACAGGAAGTACATGAGTGTTCATTATTTTAACAATAATGAAGAATAGGGACGCTGTGGCTGCGCCCCTATTGCTCGATCGTGAATTTGGGCTATACTCAGCACGGTCACAGACCGAGCTTTTTTTTGCCTGTAGGGGCTTTCGCATTCCGTCAAAGATCTTTGGGTTCAACCAACAAATTATTCACGGAATGCTTCGCCCATTTATGCCCGTGCGAAGTATAACTGATTGCCGATCGCATTAAAAAAACAACTGTAGCCCCAGCGTTGCAATACCGCTCAGGAGGTTGAGAAAATTTGAGCCGCCACCAGAGCGTCTGGGTTTGCCAGCTGTTTCGATTCCCTTAGTAACGTCTTGGGCTAATTTGTAACCCTCCAGATTTCCTTGGGCTGTAAACAGTTGTGCCGCGTGCTGGGTATCTGCGAGCGCTGCGGTTCTGTCACCCTGTTGGTAGCGAACCATGCCACGCCCCAGGTAAACTTCGGGATAGTCGGGCTTGATGTTCAGCGCCTGACTGAAGAGTTCCATCGCTCTGCTGTAGTTGTCCCTTTCAGCTTCTGCCATTGCCCAGCGGTAGAAGTCCTCAGCTGTGCCGGTATAGCTGGGCATTCCGATCGCACCCAGGAAGTTAGCATTAGTCAAGCTGGCACCAACCAAATTAGCCTGAGCTAAAACAGTGTCTCTCATATCCACAGCATTCAGATTGGCACCGGTGAGGTTGGCACCTGAGAGGTTGGCACCAAACAGACTAGCGCCTGTGAGGTTGGCACCGCTGAGATCGGCACCTGTGAGGTTGGCACGACTGAGATTGGCGCGACTCAAGTCAGCACCGCTGAGATTGGCGTTTGCTAGGTTACCCATCACCAGTCCAGCATTGCTCAAGTCGCATTTCTGACATTGCTTAGTCGAGAGTAGCTGTCTGATATGTTCGGGATTTGCAGCGTCGGCAGGATTTACCAAGCTAAAAGTCGTCAGTAGTGTTGCACTAGCTAAGAGTTTTGGTTTCATAGGCTTATTGAGGGCGATCGCATCTGAGTCTTTTCTGCATACCAGCATTTTGCTCGCATCAGAGCCATTAGCACAAGTCATTCTATTTCAGTTTTCCGTCTGCTGATGTTCCTGCAACCAAGCTTCTAAATCTGTCATCCGCTCAAAATCCAACAGCGCCTCCCCTAACTCCTCTAACTCAGCGATAGATAACCCTTGAAGTCGCTCTTGCATCTGAGGTTCAAGCGAACCGATCCGACGATTCAACAGACGTATAATTAATGCCAATTCTCCTTGTTGTTGCCCTTGTTGTTGCCCTTCTCTCAATATTTCTTGATACCAGGGAGATTCCCGCAATACAGCCATATCCCACCTCATAATCTGCTGAACTAAACGAGTCTCTAACACAAAACCTGCAAAGAAAGCTAACAGTGGTTCTAATTCGCTCAATTGTTCATTGGTACGCAACAGCTGCAAAGCACGCCGCACCATAGACTCTTCCCCACCGCCCCTCAGCACTGGGCTCTTTGAGAGTTGTTATGCCTCTGCTCCTCTGCCCCTCTGCTCCTCTGCCCCTCTGCTCCTCTGCCCCTCTGCCCCTCTGCCCCTCTGCTCAAATAGCATAGTAAATACGCAAGAGCCATATCTGCCTATTTAGGCATGGTGTGGATTGGATAGTTAGGCTTTTATTTTAAGCCGATCGCATCCTCATTCTTCACCCGCCAGCCATAAGATGAATTTTCTTAGCTTTAATCTAATACCAAGCTTGCTCTCATTGCCAACTCATATTGCTGTGACTTAATAGCAATAACCGGGTTGGTGCGTCCGCGTTCGCTAAGCTTGCTACTTAAGGCATAAATTATGCGTAGCACAGATCGCCAAATCCAGTTTTCTTTGTTCTATCAGATAACAAAAATTATGCACCCAATAGTCACAAAAGCTTCTACCTTTATCGGCAGAACTTCGGGACGCATCTATTTATTGTCAGCTGTCCTCATCTTTGCTGCCGCTAATTCGGTGACGCGACGCTTAACGGAAATCGGTTCTCAACACTTAATAGACGGCAGAAATCCCATTTCCTTGTGCAATGTTTTATTTGTCGGCAATCTTTGTGCTTTACTGGTACTGATTCCCATCTATGGTCGCCAATTAAATTTTGATTCTCTCAAACAATTATCTAGAAAAGATTGGCTGAGTTTGACAGCGGTGGCAATCTTGTCGGGTGCGATCGCACCCGGTTTAATTTTTACAGCCCTTTCTCTGACAATGGTTAATAATGTTGTTTTGGTCGGACGCATCGAACCGCCTCTAATCTTAGCTTTATCTGTTTGGTTTTTACGAGAAAAAGTTAATATTTGGGCAGTTGCTGGTGCGTTTGTTTGTCTGGGCGGAGTAGCCGTCACGCTATTCTTGCAAAGTTTAGGGCAAAATGCTCCCGATTCGGGATTTTTCATCCACATAGGAACAGGCGAATTGCTGACGGCTGGAGGAGCATTAGCCGCATCAGTCGGTAATCTTATCAGTAAAGTAAAACTGGCTAATATACCTTTAGGAATATTTACCATCTTTCGCATGGCTGTAGGAACAGTAGTCTTTTTCTTTATAGCTTTGTATCTATACGGGTCAGAACATTTCATGGACGTATTCACACCTTTTTTGTGGCAATGGATGTTAATTTATAGCGCAGTAATTGTCGTAATTGGGCAATTAGCGTGGTTTATGGGTTTAAAAAAATCTACGGCATCGGAAATATCGTTAGCTAGTTCTTTTACGCCGATCGCCGGAATTTTGGCAGCTTATTTCATTTTGGGCGAAGCACCAAACTTGGCGCAATATATTGGTGGCAGTATAATTATAGGCGGTATTATAATAAGCCAAATTGGTGTATGGCGTCAGTCAGCGGCTGTTCCCCTAAGTTATAAGAAAGAAATAGACATGGAAATTGGATTTAAAGGAATATGAAATTATGGCAGTTGAATATGATATAGTTATCATTGGCGGCGGTTCTGCTGGTTTGGTGGTTGCTAGCGCAGCAGCCCAATTGAAAGCAAAGGTAGCGCTGGTGGAACGCGATCGCCTTGGCGGGGACTGTCTCTGGTATGGCTGCGTTCCCAGCAAATCCCTCATCCACGCTTCTAGAATCGCTTATGAGGTGAAAAATGCCGCCCGCTTTGGCGTTTACTCCCAAAACCCTGAGATTGACTTTGCCAAAGCGATGGGTCACGTCCGGGGTGCGATCGCAGCCATTGAACCCCACGACTCACCAGAACGATTTCAATCATTGGGCGTTGAAGTAATTTTTGGTTCGGGTCAATTCACAGATAAACAAACTTTTGAAGTTAACGGTAGACCTTTAAAAGCAAGGGCATTTGTGATTTCTACAGGTTCTCGACCGGCAATTCCTCCCATTCCCGGACTTCAAGAAGCTGGATATATCTCAAACGAACAAGTTTTCAACCTAAATCAGCGTCCCGATTCCCTCGCCGTAATTGGCGGCGGGCCGATTGGCTGCGAATTGGGGCAAGCTTTTTCCCGCTTAGGTACTGAAATTACTATTATTGCCAGTAGCGACTATCTTTTACCCAAAGAAGATCCAGAAGCAGCTAAAGTTGTGCAATCTCAATTTGAATCGGAAGGCATTCGCGTCATCACCAAAACACGAGTCGAACGGGTGGAAATTGCCGATGGGAAAAAGCAACTATGGGCAGGAAAGCAAAAAATTGCTGTCAATGAAATCTTAATCGCAACTGGACGAAAACCAAATATCGAATCCCTCAACTTAGAAGCTGCTGGAGTGGAAATTGACAAACAAGGAGTAAAAATAAACGCTAAACTCCAAACAACAAATCCTCGCATTTATGCCTGCGGCGATGTGATTGGCGGCTATCAATTCACTCATGTGGCTGGTTATGAAGCGAGTGTGGTATTGAAAAATGCCTTGTTCTTCCCCCTCAGCAAAACCAATTATCGGGTAATTCCTTGGGCGACATTTACCGATCCTGAATTAGCGCGTGTCGGCTTAACCGAACAACAAGCCAAACAGGAATATGGCGATAATATTTATGTGCTTCGCTGTGATTTTGCGGATGTCGATCGCGCCCAAGCCGAAGCCGCCACAAGTGGATTTGCTAAAATAATCACGCGCAGCAACGGCGAAATACTCGGTGCTACTTTGGTTGGCCCATCTGCGGGTGAATTAATCCACGAAGTCGTTTTGGCAATGTCCAACAAGCTGAAAGTTTCTGCCCTCAGCGGTATCATCCACATCTACCCGACTCTGGCAGAAGTCAACAGCAAAGCGGCACTTCAGCTAACCAAGCAAAAATACGCCAAAAACCAAACGCTACAAGCCTTGCTAACCAAATTCTTCGGCTTCAGGCGGAATGTGGGATAAAAAGGCGACATTCCAGTGTCTGAGCTATGCTGGAGCCATCTGGTGAGAGAAATTCAGCACTATGCACAGGCTGCTAACAGGGCGATTGAAGGTTGAAAATTTGACAGTTGCGATCGCAGATTTACCAGCGTCGTTGCATGGCACAAAAATAGTACAGTTGTCCGATTTCCACTACGATGGTATCCGACTTTCGGATAACTTGCTTGAAGATGCGATCGCAGCCAGCAATCAAGCCGAACCCGACCTTGTACTACTCACAGGTGACTATGTAACCTCAGATCCAGCCCCAATTCATAAATTAGTATTACACCTAAAACACCTGCAAAGTCGTTTCGGTGTCTGTGCCATTTTGGGCAACCACGACATTTACTATCGCCACTCAAAAAAGGAAATATGTACTGCCCTCACCAACATTGGCATTAACGTTCTCTGGAATCAGGTCATTTATCCACTCGGCCCCGGATTAGCCCTAATAGGGTTAGCTGACTTCCGTTCCTCCAAGTTTAAACCAGCCTCGGTAATGAAACAGGTGGACGCCGCCACTCCCCGCATTGTCCTATCCCATAATCCAGATAGCGCCGAGATTCTACAACAGTGGCGGGTAGATTTGCAACTTTCAGGCCATACCCACGGCGGTCAAATTTTGCTGCCCGGCCTAAGCCCCCTGCCTGCATGGCTGCCAACCCTTACTCGCCTCATTCCCAAACCCCTGCGCCGCCATGTTCCATACCTCCGTAAGGATTCTCGGAAGGTGTTTCAGCATTGGGAATGGGCACAAGGTTTGCATCAGGTTGGCACCAACCGTCTGTATGTCAATCGCGGATTGGGAACCTATTTACCCGGACGCTTGTTTTGTCCCCCAGAAGTCACGGTAATCCAATTAGTTAATGACTAATTTCAGATTTCAGATTTAAAATTTCCGATTTAAAAAGGGAAGATTGTCAATTCAAAATAAATTTGAAATCGGCAATCGAAAATTTGAAATTTTATAATGATATCGTGTCCGGTTGCATCGTTAGTGTAAGAGTGATACGGGAAATTGTCTGTTGTCATTGGGGGTTAAATTTTTACCGCAGATGAAGACAGATTAACGCAGATTAACGCAGATAAGAGAGCGATTTTTCTCTTGCAATCGATGCGTAAGGACATGATATGACTAATGACTAATGACTAATGACCAATTTTAAACCCGCCCAGCTACTTCGGAAAAATTTAGTAGCTAACGGCGGGTTACGATCTGTCGAGTTAATTGGAACGAATTACAACGAGATATTTCCAAAAAGAAGGTGCTTTAATAAGGTGGACTTGACTCGCAACCGACCGGAATCCTACTTGTATATCACCTCCGTCAATTCAGACAGCGATTTTTGCTCTGCGTCCTAATATCAAAATTAATTCTAGGGGAACGCAATGAACTTTTCTTCGATGAATTTCACGCCGGTCATGCGTTGCGTTTGGATTGGAGCAGGAGGGCACTGGCTCGCATCCTGTGAATTTTGTTTGAAGATTTTCTTGCTTGGTGCCTTACTTTTTAAAGTAGCATCTGTTTACCAGTTCTGTCGTGGTAATTTACTAAAGTTTATATTGCTTTATTTTTTGAAATATAGCAACCGCTCTCGTCGGTTAGGACGTTCTTAATTCCTGAAATCCTTGATTCTAGACCCTTCTTCCCCTAGCCCCTAGTCCCTAGCCCCTAGTCCCTAGCTATAGTTCCTAACTCTAATTCATTTTTAAATCCCCTGGCACAAAAAAAAGCCCCCGATCGATTTGAGGGGGCTGAAAACCACGAAGACCATTAGGAAGCAATTGTCACGCCAGATACAAGATTGGAAGTTTATTGACCTGATCCACCTGCACCGCCGGTGGCAGAACCGCTACCGGATGTGGAACCACCTGTACCTCCCGTGGCAGAACCGCTACCGGATGTGGAAGTACCTGTGCTACCAGTGGCAGAACCGCTACCAGTCGTGGAAGTACCTGTACCTCCGATTCCAGAACCGCTACCGGATGTGGAAGTACCTGTACCTCCCGTGGCAGAACCGCTACCAAATGTAGAAGTACCTGTGCTACCAGTGGCAGAACCGCTACCGGATGTGGTATCGGTTTGACCTAGCGAACCAGGAGTTGTAGAGTTATTATTTCGGCTTTGGGGTTGAGCGGGTGTAGACTGGACAGAAGGCAGTTGTCGATCGCGCGACTCGGTTTGCGATCGAGATTCATTCCGCGAACCTTGAGGCGTAGCGCTATTGTCCTGGCGTTGTTGCACAGAACTGGGTGGCACAGTAATGTTAACGTTTGGGGCTGGTGCTGGAGAAGACGGGGATTGTTGAATGGTAATATTCGGTTGTGGTGATGGAGAAGCCTGTGTTTGGGGAATCGGAACTATTTGTGGAACTCTCTCGATCGTTCTTTCCCGTTGTATGATAGTTCGTTCGGGCGCAGGACTTGGTGATTGAGTCGCTCTAGGTACAGGTACAGGTACGATCGTAGTTGTAGGTGTAGGTGCGGGCCGATCGTTTTGCTGGTTCAGGAAGTAGTAAAGCCCAGCGCCGAGACCGACAAGAGACGTAAGGATAATGCCTAGCAGCAAGCCGCGAGAAGCATTATTGTTATCGCGAACGACTTGATTATTTTCTAAGTGGCGATGTTCGGCAATTTGACCGTGAGTGTAGCCGTCCCGATACTGTTCAGGTGTACCGGCGTTGCGAACAGTTTCAGACTTTTGCGTTTCTTTGGCATGAGTGTTTCCGTCACTGTCTTTATAAAATTCACGCTCAGAAGTTGTGCGATTATTTTGGTCAGGCATGGCTTTTGATGGAACTCCCTAGAGGAATAAATAAACGTACAGATTTACTGCATTTGCCTAAGAAGCCGATTTGAACAGCGACTTATAAGCTCTATAAATTAAGCAGGATTGAACTTTCTTATCCTGTACAACTACAATAACCTATACCCTAAAGCTGCTGGCTCTATCCGCAGTGATGATTGTCCTTCCCCCAAAAGGTTGAGTTTTGACGGGAGTTCGCCTTTGACAAAAAGCCACAAGTTATGCTGGGTAACACTTTAGGCGATGTTCCACGAGGAAGCCTGACAACTTCTGTATATTTGATGTTGTATCCCAAACCCGCTCTTGCCAAAGTGCTTCTAGATAACTCAGAATTGCTCAAACAGGTGTGGCAGGCGATCGATTGCCTACGGTACGCTACCTGTGCAAGCATCGCTCATGAACTTTAATTTATTGGACAAGAAACAGTGAAACCTATTAGATTAACTAATCATGTCCAGGAACAAGCAATTGAAAGAGGTACAAATGAAGCAGAAATTATTGATACCATTATTACAGGTAATCGACAACCTGCTAAAAATGGTAGTTACAAATATCAAGCTACTTTTCAGTATAATAATGATTGGCAGGGTAAGTTCTACTCTCTCAAGAAAGTAGTACCGATTGTTGCCGAGACTGATCCTGAGTTAGTCGTTATCACAGTGTATACTTTTTATTTTTGAGGTAAAAGTTTATGAAGATTAGTTATGATTCCGAAATTGATGCTCTCTACATTAGACTTGTAGAAGGTAAGCATCAGTGTCGCACTTTACAGTTAACTGACGAAATTGCTTTAAATATTGGGCAAAATGAGTTATTAGTAGGGATAGAAGTTTTAGATGCTACACAGGTTTTAGGTGCAGGAAGTATCCCTAATGTAGTTTTAGAAAATATATCTTTTACCGTAGCTTAAATAGGGAAAGCGATCGCGTCAGGCAGGTCTAAGAAATCAACTCCAGTAAACTTACTACTGGGCTACGGCTACCAAATTTCTGATGATATATTGATGGGTAAGGGTCAAGTGTACGGGGGTGGGTTGTACAAGCTAGAGCAGAAATATCTGGGTAATTGCAATATTAACCTTGAGCTTGAACTAGCTGCTGCTTAACCACTTCGATAGGAGACTTATCAATAAAGTAAGCAATTGCAGCCCGCCCAAGAGCTTCTGTTCCTAAAGCAGCAGTTCCACCAGCAATGTAATTTCCCATACCAGGCAAAGAGCTTGCCAGCAAAGTAGAAAACCCCTCAATTCCAACGTTAAAACCAGCAGTAAATCCAATAGCTACCAGAAACTCCAAAAAAGCGTTCCATGATAATTCTCTTCCAGCAACAAAGATAATACTGCAAATCATACAAGAGCGAATGAACCCTACACAGGGCATACTCAATAGCATCATCGTAAAACCAGCTACACCAGATAATGCAGATGTTATTCTAATGATACTGGTAGCCATCTTTTTTTGAAATTCTGGAACCTTTGCCAAACGTGCGAAGTAAAGTTTAGCTTCTTTAGGCAATTCTTCCAAGAGAATATGAACAAGATAATCAATTTGCCATCGATTATCCTCTTTTTCATTTAAAGTTCCATCTTCAAGATATTCAGCATAGGCAACTATTGGAATGACATCTAAGAGCTTATTGCGAAGATACTCTCTTGATTGCAGATGAAGTTTTAAAACCTTAACTGCTTCATTTATGTTGACCTTTTTTTTTGGATCATCTATCGGCTTCTTAGGAGGGTCTAATTCATCACATTGGGTAATTATTCCTAGAATATGTAAGCTGCGAGAATGAATTTTTTCAATGTTTTTAAGCAAGTCTTCAAAGATATCAAGATCGCCCTGAATTGCTGCATCTAATTCCTTAGCTTTGCACAGAAAGAGAGTAGCATCTGGACACTTCTCTCGAACTGAATTTAGGATACTTTCGCTTGTGGTTGCAGCCTCATCTTTTTCTACGGGTTTGCTTCCTTCTTGAATACCGCGTGTATCCAGAATTTCAATTTTATTACTACCATTTAACTGGTAGGTTAACCATAGAGATCCGCCAGTTTGCGCCCTCACTGGCCCGATCTCCGCTGCCCGATGACCGAATATAGCATTAATAAGCGTTGACTTTCCTGCACCACGTCTACCAACAAGCATAAAACGGGGTGAACGCCTATTTTTAACTAGACGGAGAAAATCCTCTAAATCTTCCTTCACTTCTTTGGTGAGAAAAGGAGGGAGACGAGAAAGTTGCTCAAGGTATTTCTCGATCTGATGTGCAAAACTGTCCTCATCGGATTTGTTAGTAGTAGTCATACATTAGTGTGGGGAAAAGCTGTTGTTTGCCATATTTTAGTATTTTTATCTTTTAATGTCAAATACATTTCCACCTTTTTCATTCCCATACCCGCTGAAGGTCATAGGCATCAAAAGCCACATCGCGACTAATCAAAACAAGGGAATGATTCATCGCCTGTGCGACCAGAATGCGATCAAACGGATCTCGATGATGTAGGGGTAAGTTAAGATAGCGCTCTGTATCAGAGAATGTGATGGGCAAAACCTCTATTTTTAGTTGTTGTGACACTTCCTCTAACTCAGAGAATGAGTTTTGTAAGCTAAGTTTTCCTAAACCAAGCTTAATTGAAATTTCCCATAAGCTGGCGATACTCAACCAGAGAGTGTTACTTGGATATTCAATAATTTCTGCTGCTTTAGAACTTAATTCTTTACTGTCTTGCAAGTACCAGAGAAAAGTATGAGTATCTAGTAGAATATTCATGTTTACATATAATCCTTTAAATCTTCGAGAGGTTCATCAAAATCATCAGACATCCAGATTTTACCTTTCCAAATTCCCAGTCCGCCTCGCTTGGCAGCTTTTTCCGTTTGAGAAGTGTCTTGTGTGTATCGGGTTACAAGAAATTCTGTATAGTCAAGGACTGCCTGTTTGACAGGTTCAGGCAATTTTTCGACATTTTTTAAAATAGCAGTTTCTATCATCATTTTTTACTCTCTTTTAAATTTGAGACAAACTAGATAAAAGCATGATTATCCAATAGTAATCTATTCATATCAAGTCCGGTAGCAACAGACTTGTATATGTTGTCTGATTGTAGTGGCGGGTAATGTCCTAAAGATTGTCTGAACGATCGAAGGGTGCATCTGCCAAACCCGCCCCGCCGCCGCTCCAAAACATGAAGCCGATATTCCTCAGATTAAGGTAAAAGCGCCCTCCAAGTACTGCCCCCAACAATTCCATCGGGGTTAAGCCGATAATTCCGCTGTGCAGCTTTGACGGCGATTTCCGTATCCGCGCCGAAAATACCGTCCACATTGCCAGTGAAAAATCCTGTTGCTTGCAGCCGCTTTTGCAACCAAAACACGGCTGGGCCGCGCATTCCCAGTTTTAAAGTTGGTAAATCGGCTGCTGGGGGCTCAGAGGCCGTAGCTGAACTGGTGTTGGTTGCCGACTCTGGGGAACGGGCAGATGGGGGAGAAGACGGTGTGGGTGGCGTCAGCGGAAAGAGACGTTCCCACGTTGCTGTGCCGACAATGCCATCGATATTTAAGCCAGCAGCTTGCTGAAACCGGGAAACTGCGATCGCAGTACTCTCGCTGTAAGTGCCATCCACAGATCCACTGTAATATCCCAACAGTTTAAGCGCAGCTTGCAGTTCCGACACCGCAACTCCCTGGCTACCGCTTTTTAGGATCGGTCGGACTAGGGACTCCGGGCCTTTGACTTCAGACTCTAGACGACTGACTCCCTGGCTGAGTGCGGGTTGGATTTGCTGCCAACTTAACAAGGAAATAGCAAACAGAAACGAGTAAAAACGTGACTTCAATCGATTTTGGATTTGGCGCGAAGTGGGCGTCTTGGCAAGCGAGTGTGGTCTTGGGGGTTTCCCCCATGAACACCTCGCGCTGGTTCCCGTCACGATGCCCACCGAAGCACCAGAGGATTTTGGATTTGGGATTGACCCCCAGAAGGTCGAGAGGGGGCTGAAAGTCGGGGGTTTAAGACCTTTTTGGTTTTCAGTCATAGGTCATCGGTTATTAGAATACAGCCCCTTTCAGGTGAGTGATATTATTTCCTTACGCATCGATTATCTAAAAAACTCTTGTTCTTATTCTTATCTGCGTTCATCTGCGTGTATCTGTCTTCATCTGCGGTAAAAATCTAACCCCCGATGAAAACAGACAATTTGACGATATCACTCATGTACTAACGATGCAACCGGACAAGATATGAAGTACAAAGAAAGCCGGTTTCTTAAACAATAACTTGGACAAAGAACCGATCGCAAATTAATTTTGCGAACCCTGTTCTACCAGACCATCGACAGCATATCCTGGCCCAACTAAGGACACATAGGGCTCAACAAAATATCGACAAGCCACATCCATCGCTGCTTCGGCTGTAACAGCCGTAATAGCTTCGGGGAAAATGTTATCAAATTCAATACCCAGTCCTAAGATTTCGTACCAGGCAAACACCTGGGCAATTTGAGCGTTGGTTTGTTTGCCCAAGGCGTATTGACCCAGCAGCTTATTCTTAGCAGCTTGGAATTCTTCTGGTTCAAGGCGTATTTTACACAAACGATCGACTTCCGATCGCAAACCCTCTAACGCGATCGCAGTATTTTCGGGAGCCGTACCCAGGTAAACTGCAAATTGCGATCGATCTAACCTTGTCGGATAGAAAGCAGAAACCTCATAAGCCAAGCCCCGCTTTTCTCGCAATTCCACAAATAAGCGACTGGAAAGACCGTTACCCAAGTAAGTGTTGAGCAACTTCAGAGCCATATAATCGGAACTTCCTACCGATGCGCCCAGATACCCCAGCATCACGATCGATTGCTGGGTTTGCTGGCGGGTAACCGTGGGGTGAGGAAAAGGGATAATCGTGGGCAGATTCAGCGTCGGTAAAGGCGTTGTTGGTGCTTGCCAATCGCCCAGCACTTGCTCGACTTGAGCTAGAGCATCTTCTGGTGCGATGCGGCCTACTACACTGATTACTATATTATCTGGGCGAAAGTAACTGCGATGATACTCCTGCAAATCAGTACGAGTGAGGTTTGATACTGTGGCTTCAGTACCCAGACCGGACATCGAATATGGATGATTTTGATACATCGCTTGCCGCAGCTGCTCAAAAGCGATCGTAAATGGCTGTTCCTGTTGCGATCGAATTGCCTGTAAAGCCATGCGCCGTTCTAGTTCCACTTCCGCTTCTGGAAAAGTAGGCATTCGCAGCAACTGTCCTGCCAATTCCAGCATTTCCGGAAAATCTGCTGAAACCGTTTTCATACTCACTAAAAAATAATCCGCAGCGGCGTCGGCACCCAAACCAGCCCCCAACGACTCCACGCGATCGGCAATTTCTGAGGAACTGAGTTTAGAGGTTCCCTTGGTGAGTACAGCTGCCAGCAAATGTGCCACACCAGCTTGCGACTTTAGTTCGCAGCGACTACCGGCACGCAAAAAAATGCGAGTAGCAATAATATCGGCAGCGGGATTTTCTACTGCGATTACTACAATGCCGTTCTTTAATACAGTTCTCTTAATACTTTGATTAACGTAATCTTGCATTCTGGTGATTAGTCATTGGTCATTAGTCATCGGTCATTGGTCATTGGTCATTAGTTATTAGTACAAATAACCAATAACTTTTAACAATTAGTCGTTCGGTTTTAAGATAGTGACGGCATACCGCTCTGGAGAGAGATACTGCTGCGCTAGCTGCTGGAGGTCTGGTGCCTGAAATCCTTGAATCTGCTGCGGATAGGTGACCGCTATTTCCGCCTCAGCGATCGTATTGTAGTACCCATACAGTCCAGCCAACTGCCCCGGCGATTCTGTAGAAAACGCATAATCATTACACAGCTGACGTTTGCTACGCTTCAGTTCTGCCTCTGACATCGGCGATGAGTGCAGCGAAGCGAGGCTAGAGCAAATCAGCTCCTCCACTAGCTGCAAATGTTGCGGTTCCAACCAGGCGCTAATCGTAAATAAACTCGACTCCTGCTGTAGCGAGAAACTGCTGCTAACATTACTTACCAATTGTTCTTCTTCCCGCAATTGCTTCACCAATCGAGAACAGCGCCCATCTCCCAACAGCGCCGAGAGCAAGTCCAACCCGTAGGCGCTGCCTAGTTCTTCCACCCCAGGCCCCGCCCAAGCCATCATCAAACGAGCTTGCTCTAGCCGGGGCAAACAAAGTTCCTGGCGGCGAATTTCTCTGAGCGGTTTAACGATTTTTTTTGGCACCAATTGGTTCCAAACAGACGGAGCTTTAAACTGCTGAAATGACTGCTCCACCATATCCAGGGCTGATTCTCGGTCTACTCCCCCCACAATTACCACAGTCATATTTTCCGGTTGGTAGTGGTAAGAGTGAAACGATCGCATCTCCTCCGGCGAATGGTTTAGCAAGTGCATTTCCGTACCCAGCACCGGACGACCGTAAGGGTGGCACTCATAAACGCTCTCCATCAGCGCTTGGAAGCCCAACCAATCGGGATTGTCCTGGGCTTGACGAATTTCCTCAAGCACGACATCCCGTTCCCGGCTAAATTCATCTGCTGGAATCGAGGCATTCAATAGCAGTTCCGCCAAGTATGGCAAAGTATCTGCCAAATACGGCACCGCTGTAGTGATAAAAAAGTGAGCATAATCGTGGCTTGTGGCGGCATTCGTCACACCTCCCCGATTTTCCACAATTTGGTCAAACACGCCTGGAAGCACTTGGTCGGTGCCTTTGAAGATCATGTGTTCCAAAAAGTGGGCCATACCAGACCATTCATTCGGTTCTCGTATAGCACCCGCCCGCACCCAGACATCCACCACTGCTACCGGAGTAGCCGGTATGTACTGATGGATAACAGTCAATCCATTCTCTAGCCTGAATACATCAGCTGGGAACTCTGATACCTTCGGCAGTTGAGACAAAACGCTTAATCTCAAACCCGCATCCCACTCGTTTTCAATTATGTTAGCGCTTCTTGTCCAACTTATAGCTAGGGACTAGGGACTCTCTTGCTAGGGGCTAGGGAAGAGGGAAGAGACAAAAGGGTTACGGAGTAAGAGTTGGAGTTGTTCTAACCGACGAGAGCGGTTGCTATATTTGGAATCAAGAAATACAGATAGCGGTTTTAAGCTGCATACAAAAATACCCCTGTCAAGCAGACCGGGGTATTTTATTCTTTAAAGGTATTCCGCAACGCCGTCTTACCTCAGTTTTTGACCTGGAAAAATCCAGGTGGGCACTCTAGGCTATAGCTTAAAAGTTTCCGGGTACAAGCCCGGTCTACTGCTGCTCAAACCTTTTGGTTCCCTTTAGAAAAGGCATAGTCAAAAAACATTATTGGCAGTCACCAACGCCGCAGAACGACCTGTTTCATATTCTAGCGTACAGATCGAGAACTGTACCAGATGGATTCAAGAGTTTGTGCCACTACTTGTGCCTCAGACTTGGTTGCCCCATCCAAAAGAACGGTAACGTGGCCGAGTTTGCGACCGGGGCGGGATTCGCTTTTACCGTACCAGTGGACGTGAGAGTTGGGCAATTGAGCTAGCTGTTGCCGTTTGGCGAGGTAATCGTTGTGGGAATATTCGTAACCCAATAGATTCACCATGACTGCTGCACCGCACTTTAGGGCTGGATTGCCCAAGGGTAGGTCGCAAATGGCTCGCAGATGTTGCTCAAATTGGGAGGTATAACAGGCATCAAGGGTGAAGTGTCCGGAGTTGTGGGTGCGGGGTGCGATTTCATTGACCAATACTTTGCCATCAGCGGTCAGAAATAGTTCGATGCCAAATACTCCGACAGCTTGTAGGCTATTGAGTAGGGTATGAGCGATCGCTTCAATCTGTCCGGTTACTGCTGGGTCGATACCTGCTGGCACCAGCACCCGCCGACAAACCTGTTCTTCCTGCTGGGTTTCTACGACAGGATAAATTGCCATCTCGCCAGCACTGGAACGAGCTGCAATTACCGCCAGTTCCCGTTCAAAGGGGATAAATTCTTCTAGCAATACGGGGGTATGTCCGAGTCGCTGCAAAGTCGCTTCCAGGGCTTTCCGGTCTTTGATGATAAAAGTTCCCTGACCATCGTAGCCGTGCCGTCGCACCTTTAATACTGCCGGGAATGGAATTGGATATTCTCCCCCTCTCCCCCTCTCCCCCACTCCCCCACTCCCCCTCTCCTCAAGGGCGACAAATTTCGGGACTGGTAAACCCAAATCCCTTAAATAGCAGCGTTGGTCGTATTTATCCAGTAGGGGCGCTAACGCCTCTAGTCTGGGACGAAACAAAACGCCTTGCTCTTGTAGGGGCATTAGAGCTTCCAGGTTGATAAACTCATTCTCAAATGCGATCGCATCGCAGCGAGTTGCTAGCTCAGCTGTGGCCGCAGAATCATCCACAGGTGCAAAAATGGTGAAGGCTGCAAATGCAACAGCTGGATCGCTGGGATGGGGCGTTTGAATCGCTAACTCAACTCCCAACGCCTTTGCTGCACCCGCCATCATCCAAGCTAGCTGTCCTCCCCCAATAACCCCAACTCGCTTAATATTGTTCATTGCTAATTGTCATTAGTCATCCGTCATCGGTCATCGTCTATGTTCTTATTATGAAACAAATTTGGATCGTTATATTTAGCCTTATTTTACGCCTAATAGTAAGACCGATTTCTGCTTTAACGGGTAGAGGAGCCGGAAAATTCGCCACCCTACTACCCAAAAGACAAACCTATCTTGTCAATAAGTATTGCGGTCAATATAAATTTAAAGTTGATACAACATATCCTATAGAAGCTTCTGTTTGGCTTGGCGGGGTGTACGATGTTGTCACTACAAAATTTTTACGCAAGGCTATTCGTGCAGATGATGTCTTTTTGGATATTGGTGCAAATTGCGGTCTACTCACCTTAGTAGCTGCCAGTTTAATCAATCATGGTAAGATTTACGCTTTTGAACCAGCACAAACTATCCGTTCTCGTCTGCAAGCAAACATAGAGTTAAATCCCAAACTGAAAAATCTCGTAAAAGTTGTACCGTTCGGATTAGGATTAGCCAAAGGCCAACTTTTTTATCACGAAGACCAAGAATATAGAGGGAATGGAGCTTTACAGGCAATTTCTGGCATTCCGGTAGATGTAATTTCTCTAGATGAGTGGGTATTACTTGAAAACATAGACAAAATAGATGCGATCAAAATAGATGTTGAAGGCATGGAATATGATGTTTTAGTTGGCGGTAAGGCAGTACTGGAGAAGTATCATCCGTTAGTTTATTTTGAAACTCTGCCAATTTTCTTTAAGTATACTCCTCATAATATTAGAACCATATACGAATTTCTTGCCAACTTCGGTTACCGGATCGTTAGCCCCACAGATCCCTACAATGAAATCCCATTTGATGGGCCTTATCCTGCTAATTCAGTCGCAATTCATCCAAGCCAAGCTGACAGATTGGGGCAGGGGGAACGCAGGCAGATCCGAAAAGTAAATTGAAGAGATTTTTTACCACACATTAACACAGATGAACACAGATGGGTATAGAATTATGGTAATGCTTCCGACTTTTATTTAGGATTTTTCGGATAGGCTCTAATATCGTTTGGATTTATTTATGCTACATAATAACACTCTCTGATGTAGGGGCAATCCATGAATTGCCCCTACATCTGTAGCAAACATTTAGGTAATCCATATAAGTCTGGGAATTATATCAAATCCGTCTGCGTCGGAATTGTTCGTTTTTCCCCTCTGCCCCTCTGCCCCTCTGCCCCTCTGCGGCCATAATGATTCAGACACAACCGGAAACGATATTACCTGCAACCAAGAGAATCGCGAGTCACCACGCCTGTTTTAGAATTGACACCGCTTGCTTGTTGGCATAATTGTCTGATTTGGGCTCCATCTAGTAGGGCATCGGTGAAGTCTGCACCAGTAATATTAACACCATTAATAATAGAGCGCAGTAAAATTGCTTGGACTAAAACGGCATCGCTTAAATCGGCATCGGTAAGGATAGCTTGATCCAGCATTGCGTTAGTCAAGTCTGCTGCGTGCAAATTTGCGCCAGTCATGATAGAGGTGCTAAAAACGGCTCCACGCAAGTCAGCATTGGCAAAGTTTGTCCATTCTAAATTGGCGCTGGAAAACTCAGCTACCCGCAGGGTTTGACCGGAGAAATCTTTTCCTGTCAGTGCTGCATTGGTAAAAGACAGGGGAGGAGGATACTTTAGTGCTTGCGCTGGTAAGGCAGAACAGCAGAGAATAAGAGCGAATAGGAATGCAGTCAGTTGCCGGAAAATCATAAAAAAGTGGTTTGATTAGTTGATTTTAAAGGCTATATTTCAGATTACTGCATTCTGCTGCCAATTACAGAGATAGCGGGAAAAATGATGCGCCGCTGCACTTGAGGATACTGTGGCTAGAAATGGGGAAATTGGTAGGTTGAGAATTACAGTCAAAAGTCAACATTTCATAACCATCAATCCCCAATCGGAAAATCAAAAGTTTTCGCAATAGGCGTAGAGTGTCTTTAAAATATACCCAGCCAGGAAAGTGTATTCGCTCTTGGGCTATTTTGCTGGGATAAACCTGATAGGGAAATAACCCTATCAGGTTTAAAACTTTTATATACTACTGTCATATATAGTTAATGCTAACAGGTTAATATGAATCGCCTCATCCCTTTTGACCAAGTGAACGGTAGCCATAATAAAGCGCTGGAGTGCCGTCCCGATGACTACAGATCCTGGTATAGGCGGGGCAATGCGTTGCGTGCCGGTCGGCGCTACAGGGATGCTCTAGCTAGTTACGATAAAGCTATAGAGTGCAAGTCGGATGACTGCCGAGCTTGGTATCAACGGGGAAATGCTCTGGACGATCTGGGCCTTTACGAAGATGCTCTAGCCAGCTACGATCGAGCGCTGAAGTTGAACCCGCTGGAATACTGGACTTGGTACTGGCGGGGTCATACGCTGCATAAAGTGGAACGTTATGAAGAGGCTCTAGCCAGTTATGACGAAGCGTTAAAGTTGAGACCGGAGGATTACTGGGCGTGGTATAATCGGGGCCATGCGCTGCGGGAGTCACGGCGTTACGACGATGCTCTAGTCAGTTACGATCGAGCCTTGAATTTGAGACCGAACGACTACTGGGTGTGGTATTGGCGAGGCGACACTTTGCGTTTGATGGGTCGTTACAAGGAAGCGATCGCCTATTATAATAAGGCGCTGAGGCTAAGACCGAAGGATTATTGGGCTTGGTATCGCCGAGGCGATGCGCTGCTAGCTAATGGTCGATATCGGGAAGCGATCGCCAGCTACAATAAAGCCATAGAAATTAATCCTGACAAAGCTGACCTTTGGTACTGTAAAGCTTGTTGTTTTGGAATCTTAATTAAGGTCAATCAGGCTATTGAAAGCTTGCAACAGGCGATCGAGCTAAATCCAGACAAATACCTCATCCTAGCCGCAACTAGCTCGTATTTTGACCGAATTCGCGGAAACGATCGGTTTCAGGAATTACTCAAAAAATGAAGATTTCTGCTTCTAAACCCTATTAACGTAAGTTGCTAGTTATATCATTAAGACTGGTAGGAGTAGGTACGTTGTTGCGCTTTAGCGCTCTAAGAGCGCTAAGCGCAACAACGTACCCATTATCCATTCCGAACAAGAGCCAATGGAACTAACTAGCAAATTGATTACCTATTTTCTCCCCAACCCTTGTTTTTTTGACTTTTGACTTTTGACTTTTGACTTTTATAGCCACTCATTAAAAATTAGGATTCGATCCGCAATGACGATAATTCGCGTGCCTAAATCATGGGAAATTCCCGAACGGGAAGTAACCCCAGAAGCTGTTTTTTTCAATCGGCGTCGCTTTCTCAAAACGCTGATGGGGGCAAGTATCATGCCAATACTCGGATGTCAGCAATCTGAGGAATCAAAAGTCACCTTGTCAACAAGTTTGGATAAGGCTAAATTAACTTCAGTTAAACGCAATCCAGCATTTGCGGCGGTCGATCGTCCAATCACTGAAGAAACTCTCGCTGGCAGATACAATAATTATTATGAATTTGGTAGCGGTAAATCGATTTGGCAAGCAGCCCAAGCTTTGCCAACTGAAGATTGGAAAGTCGAAGTAACTGGTCTGGTGAAAAATCCCCGCACTTACGATTTAGACGATTTGCAGAAAAAGTTTCCTTTAGAAGAGCGGATTTATCGCTTTCGCTGCGTTGAAGCATGGTCGATGGCGATTCCGTGGATTGGATTTCCCATGCGCGAATTAATGGCGGCTGTTGAGCCTACTTCTAAAGCTAAATTTGTACGCTTTACCTCCTATTACAATCCTAAAATTACGATCGGCCCCTTTTGGACATTGGGGAAAAAATTGCCTTGGCCCTACACAGAAGGTCTGCGCTTAGAAGAAATGGCGAACGAGTTGGCGTTTTTTGCAGTAGGAGTTTACGGTCATTCCTTGCCAAAACAACACGGTGCGCCGATCAGAGAAGTAATACCGTGGAAGTATGGTTTTAAGGGTGCGAAGTCAATTGTAAAAATTGAGTTTGTAGAAAATCAGCCAGCAACTTTTTGGAATACACTTGTGCCGAACGAATATGATTTTGTGGCAAATGTGAATCCGACTAAGCCTCATCCTCGTTGGTCGCAAGCAACAGAAAAATTTGTCGGTAAGGGGCAGAAGTTTTCTTGGGAAAAACGCATTACCCTTCCTTATAACGGTTATGGGGAATATGTGGCGAGTTTGTATGTTTGATGTAGTGCGAGCGCATCCTATAGAAACAGAGGCTACAATCTAGAGAATAGGGGATTAGAGAGACTGGTGAATGACGCTTAACTTTGAGTGGGATGAGCAAAAGGCAGAGGCAAATATTAAAAAACATGGCGTTTCATTTGAAGAAGCTGAAACAGTTTTCGACGAGCCATTCTCCATTACTCTTGATGACCTACTACACCCCTATGAAGAAGACCGCTTTTTAACGATTGGCTATTCTGAGGAGCAACGGCTGCTAGTTGTTGTCCACAGAGATCGAGGAGATAATATTCGTATCATCAGCGCTAGACCTGTTACCAATTCTGAAAGGAGAATCTATGAGCGAATTATCTAAGCAAAAGAGTGATTATGAAATGCCTGATGACTACTCAGAAATCCTGGATGGATATGATTTGAGCAAAGCAGTGAGAGGTAAATATTCTCAACGCTATCTCAAAGATAAACAGAAATCTATAGTGAAAATCACCAGCGAAGATGGTGACAGATATGTGACCATGAAAACTATTAAAGCAAAAGCAATTGTTACAGATGATGGCAAGCTGACAGCTGAGGTAGAGTCCGATATGAAACCGGGAGAATACCGAGTCACGCTGATAATTGAAGAACGTAGTCAAGGAAGAAGGACATCCTAAAACACCAGAACCAATTCACCGCAAGCATTTCACTTTTGAATGAGTGACTTTTGCTATAGTATAAATTCCCAGATTTATTGTGAAACATCTCACCACAGGTAGAAGCTAGGTCAGCAGAAATTACCCAGCAACTCAAGTGGTAGGGTGCGTTGCAAAGCACTATACACTACTATTAGTGTATGAGTAATAATTTTGCCTAAGTCAAGATCCGGCATTACTTATCGCGTTTGAGTGAGACAATCTTTACTATGAACTTCATAAAATTGAGCATTTATTATGGATCTCGATCTAATTCAACCCAAACAAAAATTTCTGCTTACAGACATCAGCTGGGATGCCTATGAAACTATACTAAAAGTCTTACAAAATCGTCCGGTTCGCGTTACCTACGATCGCGGCAATCTAGAACTAATTAGTCCCTCCTATAGGCATCAGCGCTACAAAACATTAATCGGACGTTTTATTAATATTCTAGCTGAGGAGCGAAATATTCCCCTAATTAATGCAGGTTCTACGACCTTTAAGCGTCAGGATTTGGAGCGGGGGTTGGAACCTGACGAATGTTTCTACATCCAAAATGCGTCTGCTGTAGTCGGTAAGCAAGAAATTGACTTGACCTGCGACCCTCCCCCGGATTTGGCGATCGAGATCGATATTAGCACCAGTTCGCTCAATCGGATATCAATCTATGCGGCTTTGGGTATTCCAGAAGTCTGGTGCTACGATGGCATCACAGTCAAAGTTTACCTACTCGGAGAAGGAAAAGATGGAAAGCCAACCCAAAGGCTGACTTTTCCATTTTTAGCACTGCCAGAGTTTATGCAGTTCCTCCGAGAGGCAGAGATGGTAGACGATCCGACGGTGTTTCGATCGTTCCGGGATTGGGTGAAGAAAGGTTTGCGGTAAAAACTGCCTATATTTGCTTGGGTGCGGTCATAAGTAGTTGGTTGGCAGAAAAAGTCTTCAAGAGTCCCCCTTGTCCCCCCAATTCACCAACTGTTTTTGACCCCTCCCCCCTTCTTCCCCTAGCCCCTAGCCCCTAGCCCCTAGCCCCTTCTTACTTGTCCCCAGTCGCCTCGATCGGCCAAATTTTGATTGTATTGTCATCGCTACCGCTGGCGAGAAATTGCGATCGCGGACTAAAGGCGATAGCATCAACTGTGTCTAAATGTCCGGTGAGAGTATCCAGCAATACACCTGTGGTGGCGTCCCAAATCTTGATAGTTGAGTCACCGCTGCTAGCTAGCTTCTGTCCATCGGGACTAAATGCGATCGAACTCACCGCATCGGAATGTCCGTGAAGAGTATTTTGGATGCGTGAGCCAATCAAGTCCCACAGTTCGATCGTACCTTCTCCCGTACCGCTGGCGAGCATTTGTCCATCAGGACTGAAAGCAAGCGATCGCACCCGCAAAGATTGCCCGGTTAAACTCTGCTTTTTCTCCCCAGTAATAGCGTTCCACAATTTAATGGTATTGTCAAAACTGCCACTAGCAATTGTCTGTCCATCGGGACTAAATGCGACAGCAAATACCCAGGAAGAATGTCCTGTTAGGGTTTGCCGCAATTCGCCTGTATTGGCATCCCAAAGTTTGATGGTATTGTCGTAACTGCCGCTAGCAATAGTTTGCCCATCGGGACTGAATGCAACGGAAGATACCCAACCAGAATGACCGATGAGGGTATGCAGCGGCATACCTGTATTGGCGTCCCACAATTTAATAGTATTATCTGTACTGGCACTAGCTAAAGTTTTGCCATCTGGACTAAAAGCGATCGCATTTACTCCGCTTAAATGACCCGACAAAGTTTTAATTTGGTTACCAGTTTTTAGCTCCCACAACTTGATGGTGCTGTCGCCACCACCGCTGGCGAGAATTTCTCCATCTGGACTAAAGGCGATCGCATTTACCCTGCTGAAATGCCCCAAAAAGGTATTGTAAGGACGCAACTCCCCCGTTTCTATCAGCTTATTGTCACTCTTGGCAGTTGATGGCACAACCAACTGATTAATATTTTTTTCTGCTGCAATTGCCGAGTCCGATTTTTCTGCCTGCTTTGGCCGACCTTGGTAACTCTGCTGATATGGGTTTGTGCTTAAATAATCATAAATTTGACTCCCTGTAAATCCCAGCATTAGAGTCGCATTAACTGCCAGAAATTCACTAGCAAACTTAGGAAGCTTTTTCTTTTTAGACTTCCTCCTCTTTGTCAAATGTATTGTCAAATGATTTGTAGTTTTGACAGGGCTTACCTTAGCAGTATTGTAATATGAAAATAATTGCCATGATAGCTGATTTAAAGACAAATGGCGTTCAATTTCCGCCAGATACTGTAAAATTAATCGCGTACTTGAGGGGCGATTTCCTGGAAAGGGAGCCATCAAGTAATCGATAAAATCCGCGACTGGTTGTGATACCTGCGGGGCACTATTTCGCCACAACAATTCACCCGTGTGGGGATCTTCAGGCAACTCATTGGGAGACTTCCCAGTGAGCAGATAAATAAAAGTGCGCCCCAAAGCAAAAAAATCAGATTGAGGCACTGCTTTACCATTAGCTTGCTCGATTGGCGTGTAGCCTGCGGATATAATTCCCGTCACATTTTGTCCGCTACCGACTTTCGCTAAGTAAGTGCCTGAAATCTCTCTAGCTGTGCCAAAATCAATTAACGCCAATTGCCCATTGGAGCGCCGCATGATGTTGGATGGCTTAATATCTCGGTGGAAATATTCTTGCTGATGTACTTGCGCCAAGATTGTTGCCAACTGTTTTAACCAGTCAACTGCTTCTGCTTGGGAGATAGGCTGATAGTTTCTTGCTATGAGCCATTCTTCTAAATTGCAGCCATCAATTTTCTCCATCACCAGACAGTGCAGCAGTTGTTGACTCTTTCTGGGCAAAATGGTAAAATACGCTTCGCGATCGATTCTGGGAATACCCGGATGGCTTAGCCGACTCAAAACCTGCTCTTCCTGCTGAAATAGGGAAACTGCCTTGGGATGGTTGCTCTTGAGTACTTTTAAAACTTTCGAGATTTCACCATCCAGCACTTCAAAGGTTTTGCTAAAGCCACCTCCGCCCAAGTGACGCATGACCCGATAGCGCCCTTGCAATAATATATCCCAACCGCAGTTGCGACAAATGCGATTGGGAAGATTCAACGGATCGGCGGGTTTTGGGCAATCCCAATTTAAACAATAACTCACGGCGGTAGATTACTTCAGACTATAAGCCTGTGACGATGCTAGCTAAAGAAGCAGTCCGCCACAATGGGTTAGTGCTAGGCTAGTGCGATCGGCCCGTTAAATTCAACGCCCTACAGACATAGTTGCGTCCCGCAACAGGCCACTTAAAGATAAATTTGGCTCAACGCTAGCCAGGTTTTGGGGCTAACAATCCCATCAACCTTGATTCTAGCCCCTTCTGACCCTAGTCCCTTCTGACCCCTTCCCTCTTTTAACTCAAAACTCAAAACTCAAAAGTTCCCCTAGTCCCTAGCTATATCTTTGATATCCTCTTAGCGCGATCGCAAATCGCTATGTCGTAGTTGAAGAAAAAGTCGATGGCGCAAACGCCGCCATCAGTTTCAGTTTTGACGGTCAAATGCGATTGCAAAGTCGAGGACATTATCTCACAGGAGGAGAGCGAGAAAAACACTTTAATTTATTCAAACAATGGGCTTACAGCCATGCGGCAGCGTTTTGGCAAGTGTTGGGTACTCGTTATGTGCTGTATGGCGAATGGTTGTATGCAAAACACACTGTTTTTTACGACTATTTACCTCACTATTTCCTAGAGTACGATCGGCTGGATATCGAACAGGGGAAGTTTCTCAGCACTCAAAGCCGAAAGCAGCTATTAGGAGGATTGCCGAGCGTTTCCGTGCCAGTGTTATTTGCAGGTAGATTACAATCATACAAGCAACTAACCGGATTGTTAGTAAATTCAAATTTTATTCGGTTCGGACACTTGGAGAGATTTCGCCTATCCTGTCAGGAAAAGGGATTGGATGTAGAGCGATCGCTCAAACAAACAGATCCCAGTTCTGTGATGGAAGGATTATATATTAAAGTAGAGGAGGAAAAAATTGTAAATGCCCGATATAAATATATTCGTGCCAGCTTTTTAACCACCGTATTGCAATCCGACGGTCATTGGCTCAACCGGCCTATAATACCCAATTTGCTTCGCCCCAATGTAGACTTGTTTGCGTTATGAATAGCTACCACATTTTATCACCAATTTGGTCATTTACAAACTGTCCCGAACCTCCCAATTGGACACTAGATTGGTCAGCACTTCAGGCAGAATTTGACTGGCTTAAATCTCTTGAAAATTGTCCGCAAGACCCTCGCTATCATGCGGAAGGCGACGTTCTCACCCACACTCGTTTAGTGTGCGAGGCGCTCATATCTTTACCAGCTTGGCGAGAGTTACCAGCTAGCGAACGAGCGATTCTATTTGCTGCTGCTTTATTGCACGATGTAGCAAAACCTGCTGCTACTAAAATAGAAGCCGATGGTAGCATTTCATCAAAAGGTCACGTTCGCCAGGGAGCAAAGATGACACGGCAAATTCTCTATTCAATGAACGTGCCGTTTCAGCAAAGAGAAGCCGTTGTGAATTTAGTGCAATATGGCAGTCTACCTTTGTGGTTTTGGGATAAAGAAAACCCGCAAGCTTCTGTCATAAAAGCCAGTCAAATAATCCGGTGCGACTTGTTAGCGTTATTGGCAGAAGCTGATGTGAGGGGTCGCCATAGCAATGACCGAGAACAACTTTTAGAACGGATAGACTTTTTTCGAGAATTTTGTCAGGAAAATGACTGTTTTGAGCATCCCAGACATTTTGCTTCCCATCACAGTCGTTTTGTCTATTTCCAAAAGGAAAATGGCAATCCAAATTATACCGCCTTTGACGATACTCGTTTTGAAGTTGTCCTGATGTCAGGATTACCCGCATCTGGTAAAAACCATTGGATTTGCGAACATTTGCCTGATTGGACTGTAATTTCTTTGGATGAATTGCGAAGACTCATGAATATCTCGCCTGAAGATAACCAAGGTGCTGTGGGCGATCGGGGGAGGGAAATAGCTAGAGAGTACATGAGGTCTGCGAAATATTTTGTCTGGAATGCGACAAATATTTCTCGGCAATTGCGTTCTTCTTTGGTTAATTTATTTTCTGCTTATGGGGGAAGAATTAGGATTGTTTATCTGGAAGCTCCTTGGGAAGAATTATTAGAGCGTAATAATTCTCGCCATGCTAAAGTGCCGGAAAAAGTGATAGAGAGAATGTGCGATCGCCTGGATATTCCCGACATCACAGAAGCTCATGTTGTGGATTGGGTTTATAGCTAGGGACTAGGGGCTTTCTTGCTAGGGACTAGGGGAAGAAGGGTAGAATCCGCCAACGTTTCAGGAATTTAGAATGTCCTAACCGCCAAGGCGGTTGCTATAAGTCCGTAATTGAGGCAGATATGTCTAAGTCAGATAAGAGAAAAATGGCAACCAGCCGCGAGGTGTATGACCGTATTTTATGGGATGCACGCCTAAATCCCAGTGCGTTTATTATCGGATATAGAGAGCGTACATCAGAGGATAAAATCTGGGAAAAACCTTTCTTAAAATGGCAACCAAACGGAGATATTCCCTGGCATCGGATTCGCTACATTCGCTGTCAAGAAACTGTTGTTTGGGATCGCGATCGGCATTTGGATTTGCTTTCAACAGGAGAGTTGCCCGCTGCTGCATGGGTAACGCACAATGAGCTGGCGTCGGAAAATTTCCCATTTGAAGCGCGATCGGTTTACGGGTATGGTTCGTCAGGTTGGCAAGTAGTCGAGCGCACTTTGGGAACGGCGAAATTAAATAGTTTAAAAATAGTTAGTTTTAATGTTCTTTGGGATAACTACGAGTCGGAGATTATCCATACAGCAAAGCGTATTCCAGTTATTTCCGAACATCTGCGCTGCTGCGATGCTGACATCATTGGTTTGCAAGAAGCGACGCCACAACTGTTGGAATTTCTATTAACACAAAATTGGGTACGCGATTACTTTATCTCGGAATCGCCTTCTGGATCTACGCTTCATTCACATGGTATTTTGCTTTTGTCGCGATCGCCATTTACTCTAGTCGAACATCAGTATTCGGCGCACAAGCGAGTGTTCGTGGGAACATGGCTTTTCAACGATAGACCGTTGCGGGTAGCGGCGGTGCATCTGACGAGCGATCGGGCCTACAATGCGATCGAAAAGCGTACCCTTCAACTAAATATATTGTTTGAATATCTGAAAACGCAACCAGGTGAGTGTTTAATTGTAGGAGACTTTAATAGTAGAGATAATGAATTAGGAGAAATATTAGCAGAAAATAACTTTATCGATGTTTGGCAGCTACTGCATCCAGAAGAAGTAGGTTACACTTTCGATCCGCCGCGAAACCCGCTGGCAGCACTGATGAGTTTAACCGGAAAGGCGGCGCGATTCGATCGCATCCTACTGCGAGATGAAAGTAAGCATTGCATACCACATTCGATAGAATTATTTGCCTGCGATCCTATTCCCGATACTGAAAGAAAACTTTATCCTTCGGATCATTTTGGCGTGCGTGCAATGCTGGAATACACGCATCCAGAAACCCGGTTTCTTGGAGAAACCGGGTTTCTTTCTGATGTGCTTCCTGTCTATCAAAGCTTTGTAGGTTGGGTTGAGGCACGAAACCCAACAAATGCGTTGGGTTTCGCTCGCGCTCAACCCAACCTACAAAGAAATGGCGAAGGTATTGTTGGAGAAACCGGATTTCTTTGTGATGTGCTTCCTGTCTATCAAAGTGCTGTGGTGGTAATTCCCCCAGCCGAATTTTGGCCTGCAATTCAGACAATTCGCCGCCGTTTCGATCGCTCTTTCCACCGTTGGATGCCGCACATTAACCTGATTTATGGTTTTGTGCCGGAGGAATATTTTGAAGCAGCGCTAAAAGCGCTCGCACAAACATTAAAACAGATAAAACCTTTTCAAATAACATTAGAAGGTTTCGACACTTTTACTCACCGTTCCAGCTCTACCGCGTGGTTGCGTCCTGTTGCAGATCCACCGGAAGCATTACATCAGTTACAATCCGTTTTACAGCAATTATTTCCCCAGTGCGACGAGCAAAGCAAAAAGTCGCCAAATGGTTTTACGCCTCATCTTAGTGTAGGTCAATTTCCCAGTTCAGAAGAAGCATTTTCCCAGCTTCCTTCTTGGCATCCAGTAAGTTTTCCTGTCGAGTCAGTAGCTTTAATTAGCCGTTGCGGTGACGAACCTTTTGAGGTGCGATATCTCGTGCATTTGGGAGAGCAAAACGAAGATATCGGTGTTGTCAAACTCTTGTGGAACCCCACCCCCAACCCCTCCCCGTCGCACGGGGAGGGGAGCAATACTGTTCGGTTCTCGCCCCCTTCCCTTGTAGGGAGGGGGGTTGGGGGGGTAGGTTTCTCCGATCCGAACAGTATTGGGGAGGGGAGAACTGAGCTTGTACAACTTATTAATAAGCTGGAACCGCAACTGAGTCAGACACAGCAAGCGCATCGGGAAACAATTTTGTCGATAATAGCGCAAGCTTGTGCGGAATGTTTGGGTTTTCAACCATCGCTGCATCTACTCGGTTCGGCGCGTTTGGGGGTGCAAAGTCCGCAAAGTGATTTAGATATTGTTTGTTTAATTCCCGCTCATTTATCCGGTCAGGCATTTTTAGAAAGCGTGCAACAGAAATTGGTGGGATTGTGCGATCGATCGAATCTAGTTGAAGATGCACGGATGCCAGTATTGAGGATGCAAATTGAAGGGTTATCGGTGGATCTGCTTTACGCACGCACAACTGCCGAACCAAGTAAGTTTGTACGGATAAAAGAGAGCGATCGAGAATTTTTCGATCCTGTCAGTTGGCAAGCAGTTTCCAGTTGTTTGGCCTCCGATCTAATTGCAGAGGCAGTACAAAAGCGAATACCTTTAGCATCTTTTCAGGAGCTATTGCGTGCGGTGCGTGCTTGGGCAAAAGCACGTCAAATTCACGGTAATGCTTGGGGTTTTATGGGCAATTTTTCTTGGGCATTGCTAGCAGCTTGGAGTTGCACAAATTACCCGCTGGATATTGCGAATATTGAAATTGAAACATTGCTGGTTCATTTTTTCCAAATGTTAGTCCAACATGATTGGACTCAGCCTGTATCTCTGACGGAAGCTGGCAAACTGTATCGTCCGCGCTTACCCCGCGATTGGCTACCTGTGGTAACGCCAATTGAACCGTGTCAAAATAGTGCGCGAAATGTTTCCCGTTCGACTGCACAAATCTTGCAAAATGAATTCGTTCGCGCTGCAAAAATAGCTGAACAAGTGTTAGCTGGTGAGGTTGGTTGGTCAAGTTTCTTTGAGTCGATCGAGATCGAAAAAGAATCGAAATTATTGTTAGTTGTTACCGCCACAAGTGAAGATAATGAAAGTTTGGAAGGCTGCGGCGGTTGGCTGGAGGGAAATGCGATCGGTTTGGTCATATATTTGGAACAGCAACTGAATGCGTCGGTTAGACCTTGGCCTGGAATTAAAAGAGAACAAAATAGGAGTAAAATTGTTTTGGGTTTGCAGGTTTCGGAAAGTTGCGATCGCGCTACTATAGAACAGATTGCCAAAGAGTTTGTAACTCGCTCTTACTTTGGAAATAATTTTTCTATTGAGTTACTAACTTAGCATAATTCAAGGCGGTAGGGTGGGCGTATAGCTAGGGGCTAGGTGAAGAAGGGTCTAGAATCAAGGGTTTGGTGGAATTAAGAACAACACCCAGAAACCCGGTTTCTCCAAGAAACCGGGTTTCTAATGCCCTGTTAAATTCAACGCCCTACAGACATACCTGTACTCCCATAAGTCTAAAAATATAATTGGCTTAACGCTCACCAGGTTTGGGGATCAACAATTCCATCGGCCACCAACCCTTTTTCTTTTTGGAATGATTTTACAGCCGCCTCTGTGCGTAGACCGAAGAACCCATCAAGCACATTGCTGTAGTAGTTCTGGCAATACAAAACTCGCTGCACAATTCTGACGGCATCACCGTAGCTACCGTAACACAGAACCGGCAGAGCCTCAGTGGCAGTTGTGCGATCGCTCTTGGTTTGATACTGGCTTAGAGATTGCATAGCCTATTTTTCATCAAACTTTACTTCCACACTACTCATATAATACAAAGTACCTCGCCAATACAGCACCCGAATGGGTGATTTTACTGAGTTGGGACAACTGGGGGGTTTGACAGTTCGCAAAAAATGCGTGATTTTACTGAGCTTTCGGGCTAAAGGAATGAGTTACAACTTGCATTCGACAGCTCGTTCCAGAAGTAGCCGCCAACCTGGACTTGCAAACCGCGCTAACCAGTACATCCAAAACGATGTTGGAACTAACCAAGTGATTGGTAAGTGTCCCACAGGTGCATCACTCGTAAAATCGATCTCATTGTAGCCGATCCACTTGTCTCCCCTGCGCCAACCGACTCGCTGGGCTAAATTTGCGTAATCTCCATCAACCTCTTGGTAAATTCTCTTAATTACACTAAAGCCGAAGCGATCCTGGCTAGACTCTACCCAAAGTCGATCAATAATTATAAGGGCGGCGCAGGGAAATTGTTGGATATCATTTTGGGTGAGCAAGCACTCTGTTCTTTCCTTCGCACCCGCGATCTCTAGCATCAATTGCCTAGTTTCCAGATCGGCTTCTTTCCACTGTTTAGCTGCTAGTAGACGGCCTAATTGAGTATAGTCAGCACTATGACCTAATTTCATTAACTTGCGTCCAACAATAGGAAATTTTTCATAATGATACTAAGTAGGTGGGCATAATTAAACGTAAAACTGCTAGGCCCTTAGAAACCCGGTTTCTTGGAGAAACCGGGTTTCTGG
>NZ_JAIQZM010000039.1 GCF_023333595.1 Argonema galeatum A003/A1 | reverse complement strand
CCGTGATTCACATCGCAACGAATCGCACAAAAGCCCCCGCTAGAGTCGGTACTCCGACGATTCGGTGGGTAGTTTACCTGGATTTTAGATTTTAGATTTACGGATTAGGAATTTGCTGTTCGCCTGCGACTTTGTTCTGTTGTTCTGTTACTTCGCTATTTTTTGTTCCCAGTACGGAGGCGAGGTGAGAGGTAACCTGACTGTAGCGCCTGGTAATCAGGAGAGACGAGTGGCACTCAACCGCCAGTACATCAGTGTACCCCCCCAAGGTTTGACGCTCAATTCCCCAGGCGCGACTGGTGCCTGCAATGGTGAGATCGACGTTTTGCGACGCTGCTACAACAGTTTGGATTGGATTGGGTGCTTCGATAAGTTGGATATCGATGCGATCGCGTACCTGATTCGGTAATTGCTCCATCACTGCGCGAAATTCGTAAGTGAAATCCATTTTGATCGAACTATCTTGTCCAACCCGCAGAATAGTGAGGTGACGGCGATCGAGATTGAAAAGTAGTCTTAAAGCGATTTCCAGCGCTAAATCATCGTGGACGTTGGCAGAATATGGCACTAACAAATTTTCCAGCCGTTCTCGTCCTCCATCCACAAATACTGCCACATCTACGGGGGAGGTGCTGAGAATTTGCCCGACTCGTCCTCCCAGTCGGTTAGTGCTAAAAGCTGGACGGTGCCATCCTACCAGAATCAAATCGGTTTGGTCGAGTCGAGCAATCTCTGCCGTCTCCCGTGAGACATTGTTGGAGATGCGGACAATTGGATGCACGAGTTGACGGGTTTCTGGGGGTTCCAGGCTTTGAATTAGTTCTTCCAAGCGATCGCGACGCTTTTGGATCAACCTCTCTGCTTCAGCTGGGGTGCTTTGAAATAAATAGTCTTCTTCCAGTTCGATCAAGCTGAGGGGATGAACGACGGCGGGTTGCAACTTAGTGTCTGCGATCGCAACTGCCAGTTGCAGCAACCCTTTCTGCGTACTGGGATTAGCAACTGGCACCAAAATTCGATAAGTTGGTTGAACCGCACCTAAACCAGTTTCTACATCTGCTTCTGACTCTACCATATCCAACCGAATCAGCTTTTTCGGATAAGTCCACTCCAACAAAGGCGAAGTCATAAACGTTGTCACCAGTGCCATAATCACCAACATGGTGAACAACAAAGGCGAGATTACTTTCAGTTCTAGACCGATGTTTAGCACAATTAGCTCGGTCAGCCCGCGAGTATTCATCAACCAACCGAGTGCAGAAGCTTCTCGGTTATCAATACCGCAAACTCGCGCCGCTACATAGGTGCCAACGTACTTACCAATAATTGCCACTCCCAAAACAGCTAAGCAAAGTAACCACAATTCGGGACTGTTGAGCAAGCCTATTTCTGTTCGCAGACCGCTATATGCAAAAAAGACTGGTAATAGAAATATGAGTACAAAGTCTTCTGTTTTTTCAGCTATTTCTCTCACCAATCCGGCATTTTTAGGCATTACCGCTCCCAGTAAAAATGCCCCAAAGATTAGGTGAATGCCGATCGTTTCGGTGATTAGGGCGGAAGCAACAACTCCCATGTAAATCCAAGCCAAAAGAAACTGGCTGAGGCGTCCGGTGCGTTCGTAATGGGTAGCAACTCTTTGCAAGAACCAACGTCCTACCGTTAGCATGAATACGATGTAAAGCAGAGACCCGATAATGGTGGGAATAGCGCCAGTCATGCTGTTGGTGCGAGTAACTGCGATCGCTAGCGCCAACAAGCACCAAGCCGTCACATCATCCACCGCCGCACAAGTCAGCGCCAAAGTCCCCAAGCGCGTCCCTTGCAAGTTGTTTTCCGTAATAATCCTCGCCAGTACCGGAAAAGCCGTAATCGACATCGCCGCGCCCAAAAACAGGGCAAAGGCGGTAAAAGAGACGCTGGCATTAGAAAGTAGGGGATAAAGCACCAAAGCTAGCAGCGTTGCCAAAGAAAAGGGCACCAAAATACTGACGTTGGAAGTCAAAATTGCTATATCCAAATTGCCTTTGAGATATTTTGGGTCTAGTTCTAGGCCGATCAGAAACATGAAAAAGATCAGCCCCACCTGGGACAGCACATTCAGGAAGGGAACGGCTTCTACTGGAAACAAAGTGGCAGCTAAACCTGGAGCAACTAAACCCAGCAAAGAAGGCCCCAGCATAATCCCAGCCACGATTTCGCCGATCACCAAGGGTTGCTTGAGCCAGCGAAATCCCAAACCTACAAGCCGGGAAAGTCCAATGACAATCAAAACTTCAATCAGGACTAGGATGACTGTGTGCATAGTTTCCTCAAAGGCCGCTATTGGGTATGTTACAACGAGCCTGCTGACACCAGATCTGAGCTGTAGTCTAAAACCCTGCCCTCAGTTTACCCCCAAGGTACGCACTCATCGGTATCCCGGCGAACTGCGATCGCCTATATACTCATAGGACTTACGCTTTTCTCCCCCCTAACCCCCCAAATCTGGGGGGAACAGGACTCTTGGGCCCCAGATTTGGGGGGCTAGGCAAGGGGGGGGCAAATTCTTGGTTTTTACGTAAGTCCTAACTCAATCTAAAATCCTTACAACCATTGTCCACCCCGAAAACGCCAACGGGGAAATAAAATCCGCATCAGTGTTTGGGACACCATATAGACACTCAGCCACACCAAACTGTAGTGCCGAACAAACCAGCCAATATCCAAGTTTTGCACTCCCGGCAAAGGCAATGATAGAACTTTGACAATTAAAATTAAAAATATAGCTTCCCAAATACCAGCAAATAGTTGAAAAAGTCCCGGCCAATCTCTATCCCAGCGGAACTTCTGGAAATAATCATAAAGAATATCCCAACCCAAACCAAAGACGGCGATATATCCCAAAACCCAAAAATAAACAGAGTTTGCACCAGGCCCAATAATGCCCAGCGCCAAGGGCAAAGTTATCAGCACGCCCACAGTGCCAAGCAGTAATAAACGGGTTTGCCAACGACCAAATAGTGTAGGAGTCATTATTGACACTCTCAGCCCTAAAGGGACTAAGTTTTACGCTTACCGGATTTCCCGATAAAATTTTAATTCCTCTGCTGCATTAATTTTGCAGCTTTAGTTGAGGCAATTCGTAGTGATGGTTACTTTGCAAATGACCTTCGTAAATTTTTCCCACTTCCAGCTTATCAAGACTTCTAACCCAAACAGAATGGGCGACAACTGGTAATCCCATTAGTTTAGACATCATGGATGCCTCTTCTGGGTCAGCAACACAGCCAATCCCGAAGTGGCTGGCTACGCGCCTGATGGTCAAATCCTCTACGAGATAGCTGTTGCCCATTTCAGCTTCTTTGCACTTGTAGCGTCTAATTGCCGGTAAGACTTTTTCTAGATTTTTTAATCCAAGCATTTGAAGTTCTCCCAATCTCTCAGTGCAAAACACCCATCCGTTGTTTGGTTCAGCTTTAACCTTGCTTTTAGCTGAGTTAAATTAATAATGCCTGAAAGTCTTCGCTTATGAGGTCAAGTATTGGTAAAGAACAAGGAGAAAACTTTAAAGTTTTCATAAAGAAGCCTTAAATTGCCAGTATCTCTACTGATATCGAGTTTATGGGCATCCTAATTTCACCTTGGCTGTGAGGTGTAGAACCAGGGCATTGGGCTATGATGCTGGAATGGCACAAAAATGACCGACGCGCAAATAAGCTGAAAGTTCCTAGCGTTTCGGCGTTCCTGCGTCACCAGCAGAACAAAGGACGAACCCAATGCGACGAAAAGATTGTCCGCTATTCAACAGCAGGCTAAAGCCCGTGTATTTACTGAGAAGTATATGAAATTAAAACAATTGCTCTGGGGAAATACTGAATTAACTCTATCTTAAGGAAGTTGACAGCGAAGGGCATCAATCTTCGTATTCCTGAGTCACAAGCTAATGGTAGCCCTGGTATTTTCAGGGATTACAGGTATACTCCGCACGGGCAGAAACTGTTCTTTTTGATTTGTAGGGGCGAAGCATTCCGGCAAATATCTTTGGGTTCAACCAACAAATTAATACGGTCATGCGGAGCCCCTACTACTGGGTTAAAAAAGCTCGCTCTATGACCGTGAACAGTATAATTAGGGAGATTTATTCGTCGCCCACTTCAACCATTGCCTTATGGAACTCAACGCATTTAATCGCTTCAATCCTGGTGCTTGTACTGCTGCTAAACTATCAACTGCACAAAGTGCTGCATATTGCAATCCTAAAAAACTATCAACTGCGGCATAAGGGCCTCCCAAAGTTATGGCTCCAGCGGCATAAATTCGACCGCGTTGATTTCGCATATCTGTTACTTCAAAATCATTGGCAACGACAAGTCTGCCATTGTCGTGCAAAGGCAGGTTGTAGTGAGTTACAATGTCGCCAAGTAGAGGACTTGCTGTTACGTGGGCATCGAGTCCGGTGGCATCGATAATAAAGTCAGCTTCTAGTCGAATTTGCCCTTTTAATCCTTTTTCTTGAATGTAAGTAACTGTACGGTTTTGGGTGTCGTCGCGTTCGACTTTTTCTACTTCGCCAAAGGTAATTTGATACCAGCCTTCATTGACCCCTTGCTGCACAATTCGTTTCCAATCGCGGCGATCGGCTGTAGTTGTACCGCCCCAATGTGCTAGCAAGCGCTTGCGCCCTTCAGGGTCAGCTTTTTCGAGCATTTCTCGCAGTTCGCCACCCCAACAAGCTTTCGGCCAGTTAAATGGTTGAAATTCGTAGTGATTTTCCACTTGGCGTTGAGAGGAACCGAATTTGTTACCTTGGGGTTTGGCCGATCGCATTAAGTGCAACAAAGATATCTGTTTGTTCTTCTGGCGTGCCTCATAAATCCGCTGTACAATTCGCGAAGCGACAATTCCTCGACCGCGAATCAATACTGTACCGCCATGCTGTTCTAAATGTTGATAAACGCGATCGTGCTGTTCGTAGGCATTCACCACTGATTCAAAATCGCCTGTTTTTTCCCGATATGCTTTTAAATCGGGCAGAAATTGAATCGCTGGGTAGCCTGTGGCAAGCTGGAGATATGGCGCGATTAAGAAAGCGCGATCGGGACTAGCTGTGCTGGAACGACGGCGAGAATAGGCTAGAACATACCGTCCGTCAGATGTTTTGCGAATTGCCCGCACGCTACCGTAGCGAAAAATTTGCTCCCAACCAATTCGTTTCGACTCGCGATCGATCGCATCGAACACATTTCCAGAACGAGGCGTGTAAGTTTGGGCAAAATCTGGTTCTGCAAATACTTGCCACAAATACCCCAAAGCATCGCTGACTTTCCCTTTGAGTAAATCGTGCCAAACTTCTCGCCAAGCATAGCTGGGCCAACCCCAAATATTATCGGGACAAGAATCGGAATTCGATCGCAACCTTTCGTGTAAGGGAATCTGAGAATTCATGCACAGACGCTTGTAACGCGCATACGGCTTTTCTTCCATTCCCAAAGCCGCTATGCGATCGATTTTTACCCCGGAAATTCTCAACATATCGACCCAAACAAAGCTACCTAATCCTGCACCAATAGCAGCATAGTCAACTTCTTCAACTGGCAAACCCGTTGCGTGAAGGTCTTGCAAAGCTACTTGAGATTGCCCAAACACCAGTGGGGGAAAATTATCGCTACTTGGCGTCGCCACCAGACGGGGGTCGGGTAAATCTGTGTCTGGGTGAAAATTGATGGTGGATATGGATGGACTGGCGAGGAAGGAAATCGTAATTTGGTAGGGGCCAATTTGCAGGGTATCGCCATTCGCCAGTAAACTCCGCGCCTGACGCTGACCGTTGACAAAAGTGCCGTTTTGACTGTTTTGGTCAATTCCTACCAAACTGCCGCTATCTTCATCGATCGAGACATGATAGCGAGAGACTTCGGCACTATTGAGCAGTATCCGGGAAACGCGCATTCCCCTGAGTTCATCTGGCATTTGGGCAAACTCGCGTCCCAGGGCAATAGGGACAGCTAAGATGGGTTCTCGCCGTTCTCCTGTGGCTGGATCTGACCAGCTAAGCCGAATTTGCAGGGGTTGCGGATTCATAACGGTTGATTCCCGCTGGGAGTCATTAAAACACTTGCTGCTGCCGTTAGGGAGGTGCCACACCAAGGACATCCTAAATCTAACCGTTCGTAAGGTGAAATGCGATCGCATTTAGAATTGGGACATCGCAAACCGTAAGTTTGATTTGCTACAGTAGCCCCAGATGGCTGACTTACTTTCCACGGTGCCAAAGGCGAAACCAAAATCGTTGGGGGAACGCTGCTACCAGCTAGAATTACCCCACTAACTTTGATTTCTGTTTCTCCCAGATGAAAGATGCTACCTTGGCTTAAAGTTGTCTCACCAACGGTAAGTTGCTTGCCATTCACCCACGGAGGATTACTTTCTCGCAGATTTCGCAGGTAAAATTGTTGTTGCTCTTGATTAAAGAATATTTCGACGTGCAGCCCAGAGACTGTCGGATGCGTCAGCACAATATCGCAGCGAAGGGCATCGCGCCCCAGCCGAACGGTTCCGGCATTTTTACTTAGCTGTCGATCGCGAATCATCTGCTTTCTCAGATGACCTGCCTCTTGCCACTCTAAGGTTAGTTCGTTCATCGCCCTGCTTTTAATAAATCCTATATTTAATAAAGTTCTTCAGTCTATGATGCTTTGATTTATGACATACTCCCGACTCTGATGCTTACGCATACAGAGCGGGCTTCTCAGTGACTCCAGCTATTGCTTCGGACGTTACCTGAGCTTTATTGACGGAATGCCCTACCGCCAAATACTTGATATTGATTGCTGCATTATGGTCACGGTCTAGCGTCAGTCCACATTCAGGACAAACATGAAGCCTGTCCGCAAGTGCTTTTGGGACTCTTGTACCGCATCCAGAGCAGTTTTGAGAAGTGCCGTTTGGATTCACAGCGATTGCAAGCAACCCGGCTCTTTCAGCCTTGATTGAGAGAATTTGCAGGAATTGACCCCATCCAGCATCATTGACAGATTTTGCCAGTCGAGACTTGGCTAGACCTTTGATATTCAGCTTTTCATGTGCAACGTGCTTCCCTGGAGACAAAAGCTTAAGAGCAGTTTTGTAGTGAAAATCTTTCCGTTGATTACTGACTTTCAAATGAGCCTTAGCGACTCGCTTAATCGCTTTTTTGCGACGATTTGAACCTTTCTTTTTACGGGAAAGTGAACGCTGTAACCGCTTCAGACGCTTTTCTGATTTGCGGTAATGCTGCGGGATCTCTACCTCTTTTCCCGAATCATCTACCAGAAATGACTTCAAACCCATATCAATCCCGATAGTGTTTCCCAGTTCCGGAACGTCAGGACTGAGAACGGGAACGGACGAATCTTGAAGCGACAGCGTGATGTAATAGCCGTCTACCTTCTTGATGATTGCCGCCGTTTTCACCTTGAAACCATCGGGTAGGGGACGGTGCAAAATCATTTTCAGCTTGCCAATTTTCGGAAGCTGGATGAACCGCCCGTTGATGTGTTCTGGTTTGACCGGATCGGGGAATGCAATCGAACGAAATCGTCCCTGTCCTTTGAAGCGTGGTTTACCGCTTCGCTTACCGTTGCAATCACCACTTAGCCATCGGTCGAACGTCTTTTCTACTCGCGCAATCACATCTTGCAGGGTATGAGAAGGAAGCTCTTTGTATTCAGGAAACAGCTTTTTCGAGTTAACTAAATCCCGCTTCTGCGAATAGAAATTAGGATTCTCTTTCAACTCTGGCAAGTGGCAGGTCAACGGACAAGCATTGATATCACAGCGATTTTGCTCATACCAGTTGAACCGCTCTGCTAAACGATAGTTGTATTGACGACGTGCAAGTTCAAGCCACTGGTCAATCGTGGTTTGCTGCAACTTCGTCAATCGTAATCGGTACTGGTGTGCGGTTCTCATATGAGCGTTATCGGTTCAAGCTACACTGATTTCGGTTTTGCGCCAGTACATTGAAAATCAGAACGCGCCTGTCTAACGGCATCTCTAGATTTGCTCGTTTCGTCGCTGTTCCCTGACCTCGCTTCGCATAGGTCGCTCTATCGCTCCTGCACTCGCACGCATTCTTCCCGACGCTCACCCTATCGGGTAGAGCGCGGGGCTGCTGCTGAAAAAGCTCAATTTCCAGTTTAACTGTCCTTTCCCTCTCTGGGGTCTATATTTGTAGAATAACTCAAGTTGCTAGTTACTTGCTTTCTGGGTACGTAGTTGCGCTTTAGCGCTCTTATCCCAGTCGTAATAAGAGCGCTAAAGCGCAACTACGTACCTAATACCAGCTTCAACTATATAACTAGCAACTTGCGTGAATAACTAATAACTTGTTCGTATCCGGATGAAAAATACCCATATCTTCAACGTGATTGGCTCAATAGTTATTCTATCTCTGCTTTTGGTGGGCTGTGCCGCAGCCACAAAACAGGCAAAACCTGTATCCTTAACTATTTTTTGTGCCTCAAGTGCGAAAAACGCTATGAAAGATATCCAGAAACTCTATAGTGAAGAAAAGTCGAACGTTACCATTACTTACACTTTTGCTCCCTCAGGTATCCTGCAAAAACAAATCGCAGGAGGAGCGACTGCCGATATTTTCATTCCTTCGGGAATTAGACAAATGGATGCTTTGCAGTCCGAGGGATTTGTGCTGATCGAAACTCGTAAAAATCTCCTGGGCAACAAAATGGTATTGATCGCTCAAAAAAATGTTAGAGATATTTCTGAGTTCAGAGACTTAACCCGCGAGCAAGTCAAGAAAGTCGCTTTGGCAGATCCGCAGACTGTATCAATCGGGAAATATTCTCTGGAAATTCTCAGTTATTTGGGTATTTTAAACCGGGTAAAACCAAAATTAGTTTTTGTTCAAGATCCTACTCTGATAGTAAGTTATGTGGAAAATAAAAAAGCCGATACAGGAATTGTTTTGGCAACAGATGCTATCCTCTCCAATAAAATCAAGATTGTCGAGATCGCACCAGAAAACTGGCACTCTCCGATTATCTATCCCGCCGCAGTACTCAAAAACAGTAAAAATATCCCCGAAGCCAAGGAATTTATCGGATTTCTTCAAAGCGAGCGAGCTAAAGCAGTGTTTTTAAAATACCGATTCACTCTGAATGGCAATGCTTACAAGCAATAATTAACGGGCTGTTTTACAGGCAATTTTGCGGGAAGTATCTGGATGATGAGGCGATGAAAAAAATATTTATGTTCACTTTTGTTGGCTGGGTAAGTATCCTGTCTCTGGTCTTGATTAGTTGTACTCAACAAGTAAAACCAGTTGTCTTAACTATCTCAGCAGGCACAAGTTTAAAAAGTTCTCTGGAAGAAATCAAAGAAATTTATACTCAAGAAAAACCGAATGTTAGCATTATTTACAATTTTAACAGCAGTGGGTCTCATCAAAAGGCGATCGAACAGGGAGCAAACGTTGATATATATATCACTGGGGGCTCGCAATTTATGGATAATTTGCAGTCCAAAGGATTTGTCATAAAGGATACCCGTAAAAATTTACTGAGAAACCAAATCATATTGATCGGGCCTAAAAACTCTACAGGTATTTCTAACTTCAACGACTTGACCGACAATCAAATCAAAAGACTTGCTATAAGTAATCCAAATAACGGATCGTCTGGCAAGTATGGCGAAGAAGTTCTCCAGTATTTCGGTATTTTAGAACAGGTAAAATCGAAATTTGTTTTTGCCAAGAGTGGAACTGAGATAGTGAGCTTTGTTGACAAGGGAAATGCGGATGCAGGAATTATGTACGCAACGGATGCGATCAAAGTAAATCAGATCAAGATTGTGGCGATCGCACCCGAAAACTCCCATTCCCCGATTACCTATAGCGCAGCAGTCCTCAAAGCTAGCAAAAACATCCCTCAAGCCAAGGAATTTGTCCAATTTCTGCAAACCGATCGGGCCGGATCTGTGTTTGTCAAATATGGCTTTGCGATCGTTACCGATAAGCCAACTCAATAGACATCTCCTTTCAAAGAATGTAGAGACGTTGCATGCAACGTCTCTACAAGGGTTCAAGGGTTAGCACCTTTAATTTCTGGAGATGTCTAATAGGTAGTTGAGGTTAAAGACTACTTGTGCTGCAATTTAGAAAAATCAAGAAACTTTTATACAAAATTTACATTTCTTTACCTTTCGATCGACTATCCTATGTATAGATGGTACAACTTGCATTATTAAGGATTCGCTTTGAAACCTCCATCTAAGAACCGAGTCATAACCTTGCCTCTAGGCTGGTTTAAGCAGCTATTTAGTCGCTTAGGTATCCGGCAGAAAATTGCTTATGGGTATGCCCTTACCATTGGAATTGCCATTCTAGGTTCTACTACAGGAAAAGTGCTAGAAAATTATTATCAAGACCAAGCTAAAAAGCAATTAGCTGAGTCTCAGAAAATAATATCCTTATTGAATAATTTGCAAGCAGCGGTTTTGCAAGCCCAGACTCAAACGCCAAAACTAATTCCTCTATTAAGAGAACCTGTAAGGTTAGAGCTAGAATATTCTCGACTTCTCGAATATATTGCAGCGGTAAATAGACTATTATATCAAACCAACTCTTTTTTAGAGAGTTCGGAGTTACAAGATCGTGATTCACCTAAACAAGTAAATGATAGTAAAGAAATAAAGCGATCGATCCAAGCTTATATAGATTCTATAAAAGATTACTCCCAGAGACTAGAGACAATTGACAAGGAATTTCAACCGTCTAATTTGAAGACAGAAAAAGTTCAGTCTGATCTGCTAGCGAACATAAGTTATAAAAGCAGTAAAGTAGAGATGGAAATTAATAAACTTTCCCGCGAAATGTCAAATATCGTTACTGAAATCCAAGAAAAAGAAGCACAAAAAACGCTACAAGACTTGGATAAAGCAAGTGCGGTGGGAAACTTAGTTTTGATTATTAGTTTACTATCAGCAGTTGCGATCGCAGCTGCTTTAGCCATCTATACCAGCCGGGTTATTGCCTATCCCATCGAAGTCACCACTAAAATCGCTCGGCAAGTAACTAAAGAATCTAACTTCACACTTCAGGCTCCCGTGCTGACCGAAGATGAAGTTGGGTTATTAACTACATCTCTCAATGAATTAATCCAACGAGTAGCAGAATACACCCAAGAACTTCAACAAGCGCAAACCCAGCTAATTCAGACCGAAAAAATGTCTAGTCTCGGTCAGATGATAGCAGGCATTGCCCACGAAATAAACAACCCGATCAGCTTTATCTACGGTAACGTCGAACACACAAAAAACTATGTTGAAGAATTGCTAGGATTAGTGCATCTCTATCAGCAGAAATATCCCAAACCACATGAGGAAATTCTGGAACGCATTGACGACATTGAACTAGAATTTATTGCAGAAGATCTGCCGAAGACTCTGACTTCTATGAAAATGGGAGCCGATCGCATTCGCCAACTGGTATTATCTTTGCGTAACTTCTCCCGTCTCGATGAAGCCGAGGTAAAAAACGTCGATCTGCACGAAGGAATTGACAGCACCCTGTTGATTCTGAACAACCGGCTCAAAGACAACATTGAAGTGATTAAGCAGTATGGAAACCTGCCTTTGGTGGAGTGCTATCCAGCACAGATAAATCAAGTTTTTATGAACATCCTCAACAATGCGATCGACGCCCTTTTAGAACAAGCAGAGCAACCAAATAAACAAATTGCGATCGAGACAGAGCAAATCGCCCCCGATAAAGTTCAGGTAAGAATTCGCGATAATGGTTCTGGGATTGCACCGGAACTGCAAAAGAAGATTTTCGATCCATTTTTCACAACAAAAAAAGTTGGCAAAGGCACCGGATTAGGTCTTTCCATTTCCTATCAAATTCTCGAAAAGCATGGCGGACAGATTCGTTGTAATTCCCGGCTGGGCGAAGAGACTGAGTTGAGCGTCGAACTTCCGGTTAAACAGCCGATCTCCAGTTGAGGGGAATTGCAAATTTAAGATTTGAGATAGCAAATTTAAATAAAAATATGGTACTTTAATCGGATATCTAAAATTTAAAATTATATCATTTTCGGTCGATCGCCCATGATAAAACTTTGTCAGGTATGTTGTTGCGCTTCAGCGCTATCTTAAAGAGCGCTAAAGCGCAACAACTTACCAAATATTTAACTATGGCAATCGACAGCACATGAAATTAAAGTGCTTTTCAGGCGAGTGAGGTAAATAGAAACCGGGTTTCTTCAAGAAACCCGGTTTCTGGGGTGTACTCGATCGGACTGCAAGCAAATTGCTCAACGATTCGACGCCAATTTATCAGCCCAGCGAGTTGTTTCTGGGAGTCGATATTTGGGAGTGCAACGCATCACATAATCGATCGCAGTTGGTAGACTCACCCGATGTCCGCTAGAAACATACAGAGGTTTGACTCCTGTGCGCGATCGCAACACAGCACCGATCGTTTCGCCCCGATGCAGCAGCGGTTTCCACGCCCCTCTTTCTGAAGGTAACTCTTCATGTTTCCCAATTAATAAGGATTTGGCTACACCAATTGTCGGTACATCTATCAATAATCCCAGATGACAGGCTATCCCAAAACGGCGGGGATGGGCAATACCTTGACCGTCGCATAAGATCAAGTCGGGTGCGATCGTCAGTTTTGCCAGCGCATCCAGTACAGCTGGAACTTCTCGAAAAGATAGAAATCCCGGAATATAGGGAAAGGTGGTAGGACGATATGCGATCGCCTGCTCAACCAGCTGCAAATCCGGGAAACTGAGAACTGCAACAGCCGATCGGGAGATCCTACCCGACTCCTCAAAACCCATATCCACACCAGCAACATACTGTATTGTTCCCAACTCGTCAGAGGTAATCACCTCTTTTGCCAGTTGTTCTTGAATAGGAATCGCCTCTTCAGCAGTGAGCGGCCAAGCGTGACGTTGAGTAATCTTCATATTTATTATTCTAAACCAATGATTCTAGCCGCTAAGGAGTAGTGTATTTTGAAACCCACTTTTAAGCTGTCATACCAAATCCGGGTTAACTACCCCCTTTTTCTTGAAGCCCGCGCAGGCGGGCTTTGTTTGTGTAGCCGCGACTTTAGTCGTCGGGTAAAAAAGGGGTCAAGGCAAGCGGATTTGGTATCAAATTTAGAATAGTTTACTGGTACAAATATATGACCGTAGGGCGAACACTTAGACGGCACAACTTTGACCAATACACTAATAGGTTCGTTGCGATCGCCACTAGAAAAGTGAAAACTAATCACCCCCGTAGCACCGTAGGCTTCAAAGCCGCCAACCGATAAAACCTCCCGCACATCAGAACGCTTTGGTTGAGGTTTTTTTGTCAAAGCCGTTATCAACACACGACTTGCATCATACGCCGTAGCTGTCAAACCGCTCACTTCTCCTTTCCATAGCTGCTCAGATAAAGCGGAAAACTTTGGATTTGGACTGCTCAACCGATGCCAAGGTACAGTCACCACTAGGCGCTCCACAACATCTTTAGATCTCATTTTTAAAATATTAGAATCGTAAACACCCCATCCTCCGATCATCGAATAACGACCCTGATTAGCCTTAATTAAATTTAAAACATTACCAAAGGACATAGAACAAGTTTGACCATCAGGAAGGATAACAAGCGTAGTGGCTCCTTGTCTTTGTGCTTGGGTTATAGCAGCAACTGCATTAAAATTATTTTTACACAAATCAAAATCTGCCACTACCTGTCCTCCACTTGCGGGGAAGCTAATGTGAAATTGATCTCGGATAGATTTGCTGTAATTACTCTGAGGAGTGTAAAAAACTGCTGCTGTTCGCTGATGAGCTTGGATCAAATAGCTAGCCATAGCCTGAGCATTCACCCTATTACTGGGTACAGTGCGAAAGAAAACGTATTTAGAAATATTGCTCCAGACTGAGAGATCTTCCGAAGTGCTGCCAGGAGAAACTAATACTAACCCGTGCTTTTGATAAACATCTATAGCTCCCATCGTCACTTCACTCGCATAGTGACCGACAACACCTAAAATGTCCCCTTTCGACACCAGTGACTCTGCCATTTTCCTAGCCCGGATAGGGTCATTAGCATCATCCCCAATCAACACCTTCAGCCCCATTCCATTAATCTTTTTTTGCTCATCATTGAACTCATTCTGGGCTTGGGCGACTCCTCGCAAAATTTCCAGCGCTCTGTCTCGATTGTTGGTTATGGGAGCCACAACAGCAATCGTGTAAGCTTTTTGATTCATTAGTCTGGCATTATTGAGGTAAATCAAAATTTCGGGTTCTCGTCGCTTATTCCATGCCTTCTCTAGTGATTCAGCAGCTTTTTGATATTTGCCATCTGCAAAGGCAATCACCCCCTCTTGCTTCCCCAGTACCGCAGGTTCTGAAACCAGGATTTCTTCCCCACAACTTAAATTGTCGCCTTTATGAAAATTCCTGAACTCAATCTTTGCACAACCACGGACGCCAGTTAAATACCAATTACTTCCATAAATTACCGTCGCAAAAACTAGAAAAACTGCACCAAAAGAGAGTCTTTTGAGCAGATAACCGCAGAATGTTTTTGATTCTATTTCTTTAATTCGGTGTAAAATTTCTGGCGTATTTTTAGGCCGCTTCTGACACGGTACGGCCATCATATCATCAATTAAATTTGCCAACTCCCTGGAAATCTGAGTAGCACTGTATCGCCAAATCAACTTATCTGTTTGGCGTTCTCTGGTTAGTTTATTAGGGTGTATTCCTGTCAGTAAATGCACAAAGGTACAGCCAAGCGCAAAGAAATCAGACTGCGGAACTGCTCTGCCCGCCATTTGCTCTGGAGCGGTATAACCGTGCGAACAAATTTTCGTAACATTCTGCCCATCAATGACTGTCTGCGTTACCCTCCTGGCTGTGCCAAAGTCAATAAGCACAAGTTTTCCATCATCCTTGAGCATAATGTTGGACGGTTTAATATCTCGATGAAAAAGATTATTTCGATGCACGTAATCCAGAATTACTACTAATTGTTTCAGCCAGTTTAGTGCTAAATTTTCAGATATTCGCCCATTCTGCTTTAACCACTGCTCTAGGTTTAGCCCTTCTATTTTCTCCATCACCAAGCAGCGCAATTCCCTACCTTTGCTGAGTGAAACAATTAATTCTGACTCTGCTCTAGGAATTCCCTGATGTGTAAGATTGATTAAAAGATTCGCTTCTTGTTCAAATAGTTCGACTATGTGAGTAATATCCTTAATTAACACTTTTAGGACTTTAAGCGTTTGCCGTTCCTCTATATCTTCTACTTCAAAAATATTAGTATAAGGGTGCTTATCCAGATCGCGTAGAGGTCTGACTAGGCGATATCGGTTCTTAACTAGCAGTTCAGTTTCACAGGATTGGCAACGTTCCAGATGCTCCGGGTTTTCTCGATTTTGACACCAGGGATTGATGCAGTAGTAACTCATAAGTTTGCACCCTAAAGGTGGCTCGCAGATATTTTCGACACTTTCTGAATGTACTTCATAACTACAGGCTGTAGAGTGAACATAACTTCACTGCCTCCTGTAATTTTTTCAATTAATGAGCGCCGTTCCAAGGATTCTAAAGCTTCGATTAGTTCGGATTTCGATCCTGGTGGCGAGATAATTTCTGCTAATTGTGGCAGGGACTTCGGAGTAACGTTAGTGGCTAGCTGGCGCACGATCTGTTTTTCTAAATCTGTCAGGCGATCGAACTGCCGATCTAAAACTTCACTAATATCTCCGATGACTATCGTACCTGCTTCGAGAAATTTGGCGACACTGCCATTAAAAAAATCTTTGATAGTTATAGAAACTATTTTTAACGATAAGGGATTCCCGCCGTATAGTTGATTTAAGGTTCCCCAAGTCTCCCGATCGGACAAACCTTTTTCAGTCAAAATTTCCTGGGCATCGATATCCTTCAAACCCGTCAGTTTTAAGTAGTGAACGAATTTAGTTTTTTCTGCTAATGATGCCATTATTTTGGGGTTTTCCCAGCTAGTCAGCACGAAGCAACTGTTATGTTTCACTTCGCCAACTTCTCTGAGCAACTTACTATAATCCTGATATCCTTCTCGATAGTGTCCAGCCAGTTTGCCGCTGCTCAAAATTGCCTGCATTTCATCCAGTACAACTAGACACCGATGTTGTCGGAGGTAATCAATTAATTGCTTGACCATTTTGTCGGTGTTGTCTGTTAAAGCAGTTTTTTTGTCGTTGGAAAAGAATCGAATCAGGTCAGCCAGAACCTCTTCAACAGGTGGAGAAGCGCGGAGACTTCGCCAAATCAGGTACTCAAACTCATTCTGGATATCTTCTGCACTGCGTACAGCTAAAGCCGTTTTGCCAATTCCCCCCATGCCCAGGATAGCCACCAAGCGGCACTTATCTTTGACAATCCATTGCTTTAGCTTCGCCAGTTCTTCTGCGCGTCCATAAAAACTGGGCAAATCCGGTGCATCGCCCCAATCTTGGCCTTGAATGCCATTAACCACTTCTTCCCAGTTCAGTCCGAGAACCGCGCTGTAAGCCTGGAAAGCACTGGCATTGATCGATCGCTTCCCTGCTAAGAAACGACTCCAAGTTCCTTCTGAAATCCCCTCAGCTAGATAACCAGTTTTTTCCCAATTCACTCCCAGACACAGACTCGCTGCTTCTAGCCAGTTGCGATCGGCTACAGGCCACCCTTTTTTCTCTCTGGCTTGCTTAATTTTGGTGAGTCCCTGCTTAGAAGCTCTGAGTGTGGTCATGTATACCGATATTTTGTGCTTGTCAAGATCAACTATAACCCTTAGTTTTACCGATCTTAAGCTGATCTGGTGCAATTAGGGCAAATCAAAGATTGTAAAGAAGTAGAAGGCAGTTAATCACCTGAGCCGCACCAACTTTGTAAGACCAAAAAGGATGAAATCACAGTGAAATTTCTTGTCCTTGCTATCCATCAAACCCTTTGTGTCGGTTTTCTGAGTTTAGCGATCGCTAGCTTCCCCATCCCAAGTAAAGCCATCACCGTACAGGAAGTACGCGGCCCCAGACCAAATGGCTGGGTGACAGATACGATCGACATTCTCAGTCCTGCAACTGAAGCAGAAATCAATCGCTCGATTTCACAGTTAGAAGCACAAAATAGCTGTGAAATAATGCTTATAACTGTACCAGAAACGTCACCTTACAGTTCTCCCAGGGAATTTGCACTGGCTTGGTTTAAATACTGGACAATTGGCAAAAAAGGTCTAGATAATGGGGTTTTGCTTTTATATTCCAAAGGTGACGATCGCATTGAAATTGTCACAGGTTGGGGCATTGTCGAAATTTTTCCTAACGATCGGGTTGTTAGCCTGATCAAAGGAGAGATCAGACCCCGTGTTAATCAAGGTAATTTTAACGGGGCAATGCTGACCGGAACCCAAGAAATCATTAAGGTTTTGCAGACTTACAAACCGCATCCAAGTCCTCACACAGATAATCTCATTTCTACTCCTGGGCAGGAGTACACTTTCTCCCCATTCATTAGACCTGCTTACATCTGGATATTTGCGGGATGTGGTGCGGTAGTAAGTATTTTTGCTGGTCTGGGAATTGCGCGATCGCGTCGTCCAGTGTTTATCAAACTTTCCAGGGAGTCCCATCTGTTGCGAATACTGGCTTTAGACGATCATGATAAAGAAATCCGAAATTCTCTAGGCTTATGGTTTTTTAGTTCAACATTCACAATCGCATTGCTATTTTCAGGAGGAATTACTTCATCATTCATTGCAGGATTTATAAGCTATTGTATTGCCTGCAATCGTCACCCGAATATCTTTGAGAAAGATATCATATACAATTATAAACGGATGGAGTTAGCCTCCGTAATTTTAATAATGTTTGCTCTGGCAGAAGCAATCAAGTTACCGATCGGAGTGGTTGCCGGGTTGATTGCTTATATCCCAGCGTCCCGATTAGCCAAAGCAATTTTACGTAAAGATAATGATGAAAGGCAGTCAATCCGTCCCCTACACTGTGCGGATTGCCAAATGCCTTTAAAACAACTAAATTCCAGATCGCTTATAGCTCATCTGAGTCATCCTCAGCAAGTTGCACAAAATATTGAGAATATCAAATTTGAGGGATGGCGATGCCCGAACTGCAATCCGGGGCAAATTTCAGGACAAGTTCATTTACGGGCTTATGTGATGACTTCAGATCCTGACAAGCTCTGTCCTACCTGTCAGGAATTGACAATCTACAAGTTAGACCAAGTTGTGGAAGCTCCTACGTATGCGCGAGAAGGGAAGGGCTTGATTACTTGCGACTGTCGCTCTTGTTCTTATCAAAAGCAGATCGAACAAATCATCCCCATTCTTAGTAGCAGCAGTGACGGCGGTGGCGGCGATAGCGGCGGTGGTGGCGGTGGTGGCGGTGGTGGCGGCGGTGGCGGCGGTGGTGGCGGTGGTGGCGATGGTGGCGGCGGTTGAGCCAATTCTCTGTGAATGGCGCAACGGGAACAATTCAGTTTTTGCGATCGGGCGATTCTCCTTCAAAGACGCTTCGCGATCGCAACGGATCGATTAATGCTTAAAAACTACAAAACCTACAAATATGCAGAACCTTAGAACGCAAACCCCCAATTCTTTTCCTGTTGCTTTTAACATTGCAGGCGGTATAGCTCTATTACTCGGAGCCATTATCTTGCGCCCCTTTGTCATTATCAATGCTGGAGAACGCGGCGTTGTCATGCACTTCGGCAAAGTCGAAAATACCGTTTTGGACGAGGGTATACATCCGATTATGCCAATTTTCACATCCGTTAAGAAACTCAGCGTTCGCGTACAAAAAAACGATTTTCAGACAGACGCAGCTTCTCGCGATCTACAGAAGGTGACCACAGACCTCGCTGTAAACTGGCACATTGACCCCACTCAAGTCAACAAAATTTATCAACAGGTTGGGGATGCCCAGCAAATTGTTAATGGGATTATCACTCCCGCCATATCAGAGGTTCTCAAAGCAGCAACAGCAAAAAGAACGGCAGAGGAAATTATCAACAAGCGGACACTGCTGAAACAAGAAATTGATAAAAATCTCATGACCCGTCTAGCCGCTTATGGGGTTAAAATAGATGATGTTTCCCTGGTCAATTTTGCTTTTTCCCCTGAGTTTAGTAAAGCGATCGAAGCAAAACAAATTGCCGAACAGGAATCCAAGCAGGCAGAATTTATCGCTGTGAAGGCATCTAAGGAAGCCCAAGGAGAAATCAACCGCGCCAAAGGTCAAGCTGAAGCACAAAGATTGCTGCGGGAAAATTTAACGCCTCAAATCCTGCAAAAGCACGCCATAGAAAAATGGGATGGCAAATTCCCCACTGTGATGAGTGGCAATGGTGCGCTACCATTTATTAATGTTAGTCCGGCCAATTTGCCTACTCAACAAAATAAATGAAATCTACCAATACTTCTTACATCGCAGCGGGAATAGCAATATTGCTGTTAATGGTTGCGATCGCTTTCAAACCCTTCGTAATTGTCAACGCTGGACAACGCGGCGTGGTGATGCAGTTTGGTCAAGTGCAAGAGCAAGTTTTGTCAGAAGGCATACACCCAATTCTGCCAATTGTCAATACTGTAAAAACCCTCAGTGTCCGGGTACAAAAGCACCAAATTCCCGCTCAAGCCGCTTCCAAAGATCTTCAGGATGTCTTCACTGACGTGGCGCTCAACTGGCATATAATCCCAGAAAACGCCAATACGGTTTTTCAGCAAATTGGCGACGAGTTCGAGGTCGTCGAACGGATTATTAACCCAGCAATTGAAGAAGTTCTCAAAGCAGTAATGGCTTTATATACTGCCGAACAAATTATCACCAGACGGGGAGAAGTAAAAGCAGGTATTGACGATTTATTGAAATCTCGACTGGCGCACTATAACGTTGCAGTCGATGATATTTCTCTGGTTAATATCCGTTTTTCACAGCGGTTTAGCGAGGCAGTTGAAGCCAAACAAATAGCGGAACAGGACGCAAAACGGGCAGAGTTCATAACTCTAAAAGCCACCCAAGAAGCACAGGCAGAAATTAACCGCGCTAAAGGACAAGCTGAAGCTCAAAGATTACTGCGGGAAAATTTAACGCAGCAGATTTTGCAAAAGCAAGCGATCGACAAATGGGACGGTCATTTTCCCACAGTTATGGGTGGTAATGGCGCATTGCCTTTTATTAATATTAGGCCAAGTGATTTACCTCCTCAAGATCGGCAATGAACACACCCAGCCACGCCATTCTTAATCTTTTCTTTTTAGGCAGACAGACGCAGCCACAAGCAAATCTTCCCATTTTCATCGGTGCGATTCTACCTGACATACCAATATTTGTTTTGTACGGATGGGCGAAATTGATTGCGCGTCTGCCGGAACGCCAAATCTGGTCAGAAACTTACTACGAACCTTTTTGGCAAAATATTGTCGCTACTTTTCATTCGATTCCTTTGGCTTTGCTGGGATGCGTCATCGTTTATAAGTTGGGATGGAAAAATTTGCAAATCCTCTGCATCAGTATGGTGCTGCATTCTCTTCTCGACTTGCCAGTTCACAACGATGACGCGCATCGGCACTTTTTCCCCTTAAGCAACTATCGATTTATCAGTCCCATTTCTTACTGGGATCGGCAGCATTACGGTGGGATTGTTTCTGTTGTTGAAATATCGTTGGTGCTGCTGGCGACGTTCCCTGTTTTCAATCTGATCCAATCTTGGATTGGTAAAGGTTTGGTGATTGCGATCGATGTTGTTTACGTCTATTTTTTATTTCGCTTTAGAGGGTAGTTTAGTTAAAGTACGAAAAATCCGATTCTACTTCGACACCTCATACCAAATACGCTTCTATCACCCCCTTTTTAACCCTCACCCTTAAGGGTGGGGCTACACAAACGAAGTCCGCCTACGCGGACTAAAGAATAAAGGGGGTAATCAACCAGGATTTGGTATCACGATAAATCTAGATCTGCATCTGCGTTTATCTGCGTTTATCTGCTTTCATCTGCGGTAAAAAATCTTTAAAACTTACTTTTCGGATAGCCTTTTAAAGACCTTAATTATTTAGCCACGCCGGATATTAAAACAACACCAGTCTTGGCGACGCCAAAGAGTGGCAATCACCCAACCGTTTTGCTCCAGAACATCGGCAACTGGTTTAGTTTGGTCTAACAAAATACCGCTGAGAATGGCCCAAGTGGTGGGTTTGACGATCGCATTCATCTGCGGGGTCAAGTCGATGATCGTCTCAGCCAGGATATTGCACACAATGCCATCGACAGGGCCATCAAGCCGCTGGATCAGGCGATCGACACTGCCCTGTTCCACAATTAAACGCCCAGAAGCAATCCGGTTGAGGGTGCGATTGCTGCGTGCAGAACGCACCGCCAGGGGATCGGTATCGATCGCATAAACCTTTTGGGCCCCCAGCAACACCGCCCCCAAAGATAAAATTCCCGAACCGCAACCAATATCCGCCACTACAGCCTTAGTTTCCTCAAAACCAAGCCGCATTTCCAACGATTCCAGACAAAGCTGGGTAGTGGCGTGAGTCCCCGTCCCAAAAGCAAGACCCGGATCGAGGCGCAAAATGATTCGTTCCGAGTCTGCTGGTACAGGTAACCATGCGGGGTAAATCAAAAAGCGATCGCCAACCTCTTGGGGTTGCCAGTGTGCCTTCCAGCTACTCGCCCAATCTTCCTCATCAATGAGATGCCATTTCATCGCTGGCACCGGCAGACCCAAAACCAGCGCATCCTGGTGCAACCACAGGGACACCGCCGCCAAATCTAAAAGCTGCGCCTGCTCTTGCTGCATATAGCCTCTAACCAAGCAAGCATGACCCTTCATCTCACTCGCAGTTCCCCGACAGCCAAATTTTTCTAATCGCCAAAAGACAGAATCCTCTAGGTCTTGGTCGCAGAGAATTTGCAGTTCCCACCAGCTGTTTGCCATATTTTAGTCCTGAGTGCAACGGAAGCCGTGCTGAGTAGAAAGACCAGACTCAGTACTCAGCACTCAGCACTCAGAACTTATAGTACTTGTTGCTAACCCACTTATCAAAGCCTTTACTCAGCACTCAGCACTCAGCACTCAGCACTTACAAAGTTACCGTGTAGGCATCGCGAATCCCTGCAACTTTGAGAATCTCGCTTAAGATTCCTTCCGGTAAGGGATCGTCGAGGTTCAGCACCATCACTGCATCGCCCCGCACAATTTTGCGGCCTACCTGCATACTGGCGATATTGACATTAAAGCTGCCCAATAGGGAACCAATTTTGCCAATAATACCTGGCATATCGCGATGCACGGTAAACAGCATATGCTGAGAAGGTGGCACATTGATGGGGAAATCATCAATATCGGTGATCCGAATTTCGCCATCGCCCAATAAAGCGCCGGTTACTGAGTGTTCCCCCAGAGATCCCTTCGCTTCTAGGTGTAGGGAACCAGCATAGTCACGAATCGAGGCATCCCGCGTTTCAATGACGCGAATTCCGCGCTCTTTAGCTTCTAGAGCCGCATTCACATAGTTTACCCGCTCTCGCAAAGCTTGAGAGAGCAGACCTTTGAGGGATGCCACTACTAAAGGCTGGCTTTCATTGGTAGCCAATTCTCCCTGCATCCGAACATTGAGACTTTCCACTCTTCCACCAGCTAGCTGACCGACTAGGGTGCCCAGAGTTTCGGCCAGTGCCATGTATGGTTTGAGCTTTTCTAAAATGTCGGGATACAAGCCGGGAATATTCACAGCCGACCTTGCCGGTAAACCTAACAGGACATCGCGAATTTGCTCTGCTACGTCAATGGCGACATTAACCTGAGCTTCGGCTGTGGAGGCTCCCAGGTGGGGCGTAAGGACAACTTCTTTACCGAGATCGCGCAGGGGTGATTCGCCCAGGGGTTCTGTCTCGAAGACATCCAATGCTGCACCAGCAATTTTACCTTGTTGCAATGCCTCTGCCAAAGCCGCTTCGTCAATTATTCCACCTCTGGCGCAGTTGATAATGCGGGCAGTGGGTTTCATTTTGGCCAGCGCTTCGGCGTTGATTAGGTGGGCGGTTTCTGGCGTTTTTGGCATATGCAGGGTGATGTAGTCCGCTTCCCGCAACAGCAAGTCCATTTCCACCAGGCGACAGCCCAGCTGTTCGGCCCGTTCGCTGGAGAGATACGGGTCAAAGGCCATTACTTTCATGCCCATTGCCCGTGCTACGGTGGCTACGTGAGAGCCAATTTTACCTAAGCCGACAACGCCGAGGTTTTTTTTGTAAACTTCTACCCCTATATAGCGCTTGCGATCCCACTTGTTGTTTTTTACGGACTGGTTGGCATCGGGGATATAACGGGAGAGGGATAGCATCATTGCGATCGCGTGTTCCGCCGCCGCAATTGTGTTGCCTTCTGGAGAGTTGACGACGACAATACCTTGCCTAGTCGCCGCAGGTATATCCACATTATCAACGCCAACACCCGCTCGTCCAATAATTTTCAGCTGTGTGCCAGCTTCGATCGCTGCCTTCGTAACGCGAGTTTCAGAGCGGATCATCAGCGCGTCGTACTCTGGGATGATGCGGATTAATTCTTCTGGCGACAAGCCCGTTTTCACATCAACTTGGGCTACCTGAGATAAGATGTCGATGCCAGCTTGATCAATTGAATCGGAGACGAGAACCTTTGACATGGTGAGTAAGTGAGTTTAGAGGGGAAACCTGTCCCGCCAACAATTTGGGAAATGCAGGAACTTTTGTTACTGCTAATAGAGATGGGGATGTGTGTCTTTGTATATTAGTCTGTCGGCTGTTTTAATGCAGTGCAGGCCAGTTTACCACCATCTGAAACCTCTACAGTAGGTAATTCTAGCGGCAAAGTGGTGCGACGGTTGCCATCGGGTGCTGAAGTTTTCATTAAAGATGTTAGGGCATTGGGGTCAGTTTGGGCTTTGGGTATCGTGGTGAATGAAGATGTCACCGCTTCAGAGAGTGTTCTTCTTGCCATCTGTCCACTTGAGATGTGCGATCGCGATCGGATCGAGCCCCTAATTTCTTTTGTTTTGTTGGTTTTCAGCCAATTACTCGCGGTGCGCCAGAAAAATATCTATGTTGGTCAGGGCGAAGCATTCCGGGCGAAAACTTATGTGTGAGGCGACAGATTACCGGCACGAAGAGCGCTCGCGTCGCAGGCTACGCCAACGCGAACGCCCTAGATAATCTTGTAGCGCCAAGGCAGTAATACAATACTCTATTAATTGGGGCTGTCTCTGTATTCGACAATACTCGATCAAATTATGAATTACCTCGTTGCCGTATTGGCAGACCGCATTCAGGCAGAAGAAGCTTATTCTGCCCTAGAGAAAGAAGGCTTACCGATGGATAAAGTATCCATCCTGGGCAGAGGGTACAAAAGTGCTGACGAGTTCGGCTTGATCGATCCCAACGAGCAAGCTCAGAACCAAGCTAAGCTAATGGGATATTGGCTAGTGCCGTTTGGCTTTGTGGCTGGTCTAGCATTCAGCCTGCAAACTAATTTAAACACCTTTGCCTGGGCGGGTGAAATCGGCGATCATTTGATCGGTGGCCTCCTCGGTGCGATCGGTGGATTAATGGGCAGTATTTTTATTGGTGGTGGCACAGGTCTATTATTTGGCAGCGGTGATGCTTTACCCTATCGCAATCGTCTTAATGCTGGTAAATACTTAATTATCGTTCGTGGTTCTGAAAATATGACAGGCCAAGCTACCACCATACTCCGCCAATTTGAGCCTGAAAATATCCAGGGTTATGCCGCCGATCGATAAAATCTAAAATCTAAAATTGAACGATGTTGCCAAGGGAAGAACTTTTAAAGGGAATCGAAAATCGAGACACTGCGCGTCGGGTAATTGACTTAGCCGAACAAGCTATCAAAACCTGGGAAATTGTGTTTACAGATTTTCTTTCGCCACCAGAATTGGCGGAGGTTCAGCAGATGTTCGCACGCTTGACAGAAGTGCATCTGTTGGCTTGGGGAGGTTATCCGCAAGCCGAACGACAACGAGTTGCGATCGCGCGATCGGAACTTCCCCTCGACCAATCTCAGGTAGATATTGCGGCGCTGGAAATTGCCGGTAACTTTTTGTTCGATACCGCCACTCACCGCGACTTTCTAGGTTCCATGTTGGGATGCGGGATTATGCGAGAAAAAACTGGCGACATGATTGTGCTGGGAGAGCGAGGGGCTCAGGCAATTGTAGTTCCAGAAATGGTAGAATATCTGGGACAGCATTTGACGCAAGTGCGATCGGTCCCGGTGAAAACTCAGCAGATCGACTTGAGCGAACTGAAGTTCAAAGAACCGAAAAAGAAAGAATTAACAACAGTAGAAGCATCTTTGCGGCTGGATGCGATCGCATCAGCCGGGTTTGGGATGTCCCGCACCAAAATGGTCGATTTAATCGATGGCGGTGATGTCCGAGTCAATTGGAAAGATATCACCTCAGCCAGTCACCAAGTTAAACAAGGCGACTTAATCGCCATTCGCGGTAAAGGACGCCTCGAAGTTGGCGAAGTAGCTATTACCAAAAAAGACCGCTTCCGAGTTCAATTAACTCGTTATATGTAAGGGAGTGGGGAATTTTAGATTTTAGATTTGAAATTCAATCTGCAATCTGAAATCTAAAATTTGCAATTCTTCTTCCTAGCCCATTTTATTTTTTAATTTTGACTTTTCTAGCCCCTAGAACACCGATTCAGTAATAATTATTGATTGGTGCCTTTTTAGCTTGTAGGGGCGAAGCATTCGGGCAAAAAATCTATCGCTCTTGCCCTATATTTCCTGCCCGAATGCGGAGCCCCTACGAATACTGAATCGGTGTTCTAGTTTATATAACCACCAGCTTCCAACTTGTGCAAAACCTTAGCCACACTTTCTTCTACACTTTCTATCTCGGTGTGACATTCCACATCCGGCTGTAGCGGCGCTTCATAGGGGTCGTCAATGCCAGTAAAATGCTGAATTTTTCCAGCGCGTGCTTTCTTATAAAGCCCTTTGACATCGCGTTCTTCGCAGACTGCTAGAGGTGCATTCACGTAAACTTCGATAAAATCTTTGATTCGGTTCTTTGCCTCTTCTCGCATCTCGCGGTAAGGCGAAATAGCCGAAACCAAAACAATTACGCCATTCCTACTCAACAGATGCGCCACGAAACCAATGCGGCGGATGTTCTCGTAGCGGTCTTCTTTACTAAAACCTAAGTCTTTTGTCAAGTTCTCGCGCACTACATCCCCATCAAGGATTTCTATAGAGTAGTCGCGCGATCGCAACGCCAACTCCACAGCCCGACTGATCGTAGTCTTACCGGCACCGCTAAGGCCAGTAAACCATACTGTTACACCAACTTGTTTCATTTAAGTTAACTCCCAACATCTGCCCATAGGTTACAATCCAAGAAAAGCACCCGGCGCGAGCAACACGCCTACTGCACGCCGCACCTTTAGGTTGAGGCTGCGTTCTACCGTAGTATTGCTCATCGCTTCAGAAAATTAAAGTGATCTCGGTCAGCTAGACTGGAGACAGTATTCCCAAAGCTGCGATCGAGTGTAACAATGAGCTTATAGAGAAAGCTGGGTTCACCACAAAGAATTGCCTGCGAAAATGAATTAGTTTCTTGGTATACTATATGCCTCGTCTGTATGACCGCGCCTTTGAAATTCTTGCTACTGAAGTGAAGCGATGCTCTAAAGATGTGCTGGCGGGAGATGTACAGCGAGACATTGTGCTGAAGCGGTTAGAAAGACTGCGATCGCAAACAGGCGAACCTCTTTCTTACCAAGAACTGCGGGAGACAGTTATAGATTTTTTCCCCAACTTTAGCGAAAAAGTTCTCAAACAAGCCGCCAAAGCCAACTGTCCCCCCGGTGCGTGGAGCAAAATAAAATTTGCGGCTGTATTTTTAGCTGGATCTGCTGGGGCAATTTGGGTACTGAACCTACCTTATCCGATGATTCGCTGGCCGGTAGCGCGAACATTACCCATTTTGCTACTACCCAGCTATATGAGTATGGATTATAACTATCGGCGGGCGATCGCATCAGTGGAACAAGCCGACCAGTTGGTAAACCAAGCTACCAGTTCAGCCGATTTGGACTTAGGCGCAGTCAAAGTAAAAGAAGCGCAAAAACACCTGGATGCTTTGCCAGTTTGGTTTTTAGGCTATTGGCCTAAATACGCCGCTTGGTTTGGTTGGCAGTTTACCTTTGATGAGTTTAAAGCAGCGAGAGCAAATGTGGGGCGCATGGAAGCGAAGCTATTTCAAGAAAAGCAAGCCCAAACGCTACTAACTCAAGGAGAACAAGCGCTCAACACAGCTAAGCAGCAATACGAACAGGCGTCAACAGTTGCAGACCGAGAAAAAGCGATCGCAGCATGGCAAGCGGCTTTGGATCAGATAAATCAACTGCCCCAGCAAACACTGATCGGAAGAACATCAAGAACTAAATTAGCAGCTTATCAGCGCGATTTTCAAGAAGTTGCCAGTATAGCCGCAAAGAGTGCTAGAACGGAAACTTTGATTGAGGTCGCGGAGCAATTTGCTATAGCGGCTGGTCAAAAGGCGCAGAATCCGCCTCATAGTGCTAGTGAGTGGCAGGAAATCCAAAAATTGTGGTCACAGGCGATCGATCGGCTGGAAGCAGTTCGAGTAGAGGACTCTGGCTACGTAGAAGCGCAAAAATTACTAGCTAAATATCAAAGTGACGTGGGAACAGTACGAACTAGGTTGGAAATGGAACAAGCTTCTGTAAGAGATCTGGAGATGGCTAAAAGTCAAATCGAATCTTTACTTGCGAATACCACCCGCAATGCTTCCTCAGTCGATCGCGATCGAACCCTCGGTCAGATCCAGACAATTATTAATCAATTGGAGAACGTTAAAACGGGGACGACCGCTTATGCAGAAGCGCAACAGCTAATGCGATCGGCCCAGAATAAAGTAAAAGAAATTCTGCAAGCATCGCCTCGGACTAATTTTGGCAACTGAAGTACTGCAATAGTTTGTTTCAGACTCGACGCCGAATACGTAGAGCCCTTCTAAACAAAAACCAAGTACTACTAACGTAAGTTGCTAGTTACAAATATTGTCGGTTCGATCCCCCCTAGCCCCCCTTTTTAAGGGGGGAATCGGATTCAAAGTCCCCCTTAAAAAGGGGGGAACCGGATTCAAAGTCCCCCTTTTTAAGGGGGATTTAGGGGGATCGAAACCCATAAGCTTATAACTAGCAACTTGCGTTACTACAATTATCCTTAAGTTAACAGTATTCTAAGGTTAGGCGATATGTAGCAACAGGATAGAGAATTGGGATCGACTATGAGTTCACCAGAAATTTACAAAGGTTGGATTATCGAAGCCAGACCAGTATTCTGCGTAGAAGTCTGGAACTCCGGTGGCAAATGCTTTATCCCAGTTCACAACGCCAAAAACGAGAAAGAAGCACTCAAGCAAGCCAAACGCTGGATCGATATGCAAACAGAACCGGAAAATGAGCCACAGCCGGAAGAGAGTGATGATTTTCCTCCCCAGGACGGTTTCGACGACGATGATATGCCGTTTTAATGCCTTGGAAACGTTGCCATTCAATCTATGCCCAGCCAAGAACAGCTCAGCCTTTTTGACCTTTTACCTGATGGCGAAACATCTACCCTGTCAGCCTTTGGGTCAGATTTGATTCCCACCAGTGCAAAAATACCCATTCCTCCCGGTACTTATCAAACATTAGACCAATTAGCGAATCATTGTAACCAGTGCGATCGCTGTCGTTTGGGAAACACCCGCACTCATGCTGTCGTTGGACGCGGCAATCCACAAGCCCCGATCATGATTATCGGGGAAGCGCCCGGTCAAAATGAAGACGAGACGGGTTTGCCATTTGTCGGTAAAGCGGGTCAACTGTTAGAGAAAATTCTCGCAGCGGTTGGGTTGAGTAGCGATAAGGATGTTTACCTTTGTAATGTGAATAAATGCCGACCACCCGAAAACCGCGTTCCCACACCGGATGAAATCGCCGCTTGCAAACCTTATTTGCTAGAACAAATTCGCCTAGTTAATCCCAAAATTATTTTATTGACTGGGGCGACTGCTGTTAAAAGTTTGACTGGCGATAAGAGGGGAATTACGAAAATTAGAGGTAGTTGGATGGAATGGGAAGGGCGACTTTGTATGCCGATTTTGCATCCAGCGTATTTGTTGCGAAATCCTTCTAAGGAACAGGGTAGTCCGAAGTGGTTGATGTGGCAGGATATTCAAGCAGTTCGCGCTAAGTTGGATGAATTAACTTAACCCCCTCCCTTAGCTTTCTTTCTTAGCTTTCTCTCTTAGCCCCCTCCCTTAGCTTTCTTTCTTAGCTTTCTCTCTTAGCCCCCTCCCTGTGAACGGGGAGGGGGTTTGGGGGTGGGGTTCCCTGCGCCGACTGAAGAGAAAAAGCGATCGCATATAAATATCAAAAACGGGTGCGTGAAATTAAAGAAGCCAAAGAAAAGCAAACTTCTGGGATTGATTTGGGGTAGAAAAGAGCGATTTCGCATCTTAATTATCAACGCAAATCGCATGGTAAAAGGTAAACAAAAATCAATCGCTTCGTTGTCATCCCACCTGGGATTCAAATCCCAGGCTAATAGCTGAAGTCCACTTAAGTGGACTGAATTTCTGCTTCCACCAGTCGTCTTCAGACGACTTTCGCTATTAGCCTGCGAATTGATTCGCAGGCGGGCTTGTTCGCAGATGCAAACGAATTGATTCGCAGGCGGGCTTGTTCGCAGATGCAAACGAATTGATTCGCAGACGGGTGTGTTCGCCGATGCAAGCAAATTGATTCCCAGACAGGCTAATTGTCCAAATCAACAAACCCTACTCTGCTTCAATAAATCCTTTGATTGTCTCCACTGAAATGCTGACGGCTGGATTTTTAAATATCGCATCTAATGCTACCTTCAAAGCCTCTGTTCCACCAGCTTTTAAAGCATTACACAACCGCGCTTTAATTGTTGGATTGCGCTTGATTTCTTCGTGAATCGCTGAAACTACAACAGCTTGATTGTCAGATTGGACGATTATTTGGTTATTTTTAGCTAGTTGTTCTAGCAATTGTTGAATTTCGGCGGCGGATTCTGCGAGATTTTGTTTTGGGGCGTTAACTATTTGATCGCCTTCAACATTTCCAGCAGCACCATATACTTTGTCATGGAAATTCATTTGAACTTTGGGAGTTTCTGACATGGTGTTGAATGTTTCCTTTATCGTGTTTAACGTATCTATTATAGGATTTTTGGGCTTTTGTTTTTCAGGTGCGGGAGATGTGTATATTTCATAATTATAGTATTTGCAACGGCTTTGAATGCTAGAGATTGCTTTTAATGCGTTGAGTTCATTATCTGTTTTCAAATATGGAGTGAGATGGGGCAGTAATTCAGGGCTACCGATATTTCCTAATGCTTCAGCCGCCCTCCAACGAACATCAAAATATTCATGATTCAAAGCCTGAATTAAAGCATCAACCGCCTGGGAGTTGCCGATTTTTCCTAATGCGCCAGCCGCACTCCAACGAACAGGAGAATCTTCATCATTCAAAGCCTGAATTAAAGCATCAACCGCCTGGGAGTTGCCGATTTTTCCTAATGCTTCAGCCGCACTCCCACGAACATCAGAATCTTTATGATTCAAAGCCTGAATTAAAGCATCAAACGCCTGGGAGTTGCCGATTTTTCCTAATGCTTCAGCCGCACTGCTACGAACAAAAGAATTTTCATCATTCAAAACCTGAATTAAAAGCGTAACAGCTTTTTCAGAACGGGTTAAACCCAAAAATTCAACCTTCAGAACAGGATCAATTTCTAATTTAACCACTAAATCAACACTCTTCTCCTGAAAATCCTCCTTCACCTCCCCCGCCAACCTCGCCCCTAACCGCAAATCCACCTCAAGCGCTAACTTCACAACTCGCAACGCCTGCGCCTCATCCTCCACCAATGCCAACATCAGCGCCAGCGGTTCTGTCCACTTCAAATAATTGAGATAATCTCGTTTTAGCGTATCATCACTGAGTTTAGGCAACTGCACCAGTAGCTTTTCTGCTGCGTAATATTCCTGAAGCAACTGGTGATGAAATTCTATTTCCCGATTGCTATTTGTAGGTTGAATCAGGTGATATTTCAGTAAATCATTCAGCCAGTCAAAAGCACATTCGCGAGGCTTATCAAACTTTTTTTTAGCTAAAAAATCAGTCAAAATCTCTTCAGCTTCTTCTTTCGGTATCGTCACTCGCAAATCCGTCGCTGTTTTCCCCCACATCATCTTAAATGCCAAATGCTTCAATAGCAAAAACCATTGACTGCGAGATTCATCTGTAGAGACATCCTGTTTGATTTGGCTATCATAACTTTCAGCGAAACAGCGAAACACTAAACCGAGATTCGGCGGTATATTGCCTGTGCTATTAAATAGTTCGCATATCATCCACAGCAATAGCGGCGTTTCCCCCAACTCTCGCAAACGTCCCTGCAATTGCTGTAATAAACGTTCCCCTTCTTCTGGCAAATAAGTCAGGACAAACTGCTGCATTTGTTCTTCTGTCAGCCGCAGCATTTCCAGCTTTTTTTCAATACCAATATCCCCCGCTAACTCCCTCGTCGTGAAAATCATCGGCGTAAAGCGCTGGTATTTCTCCCGAAATATCTTGACATCTCTTCTCGCTTCTTCATTTGGCAATTCATTCCACCCATCGACAAGCAGCAAAAATCTTCCCCCAAACAGCAGTTCTTCAATCTCCGCCTCGTTTAACCTGCATCGATGCTGAAACAAAAAATCGCCAATAATCCCCAATACCGAAGTTTTATAGAGGCGCAGTTCCACCAAAACCGGAATTTTCTGTCCCCCCTTCCCGTCTTGTCCCCCCTCCCCGTCTTGTCCCCCCTCCCCGTCTTGTCCCCCCTCCCCGTCAACGGGGAGGGGGTTAGGGGGTGGGGTTTGCTTCTGTCTCGCTTTCTCTGCTTCTTCCCACAATAGCCGTTCTAAAGCTGTCGATTTCCCCGAACCGGGTTTTCCCACCAATAACAGATGATTATCGGCATATTTGCGTAATCCTGCCAGTACCTCCAGCCGTTCGACTTGTTCTTTTTCTGCTTTTTCTTCTGGTGGCGGTATCGTTTGCACCATCAAGCTTAAATTCAACCCTCGCGGTGGTTGCCTCTTTTCGATGCGTTGACGGTGTAAAGCATCGGTTGGCGTATAAAAATCCTGCCAACCCTGATATTTTTCGTCACTGCAAATCGATTTCAGATATGCTTGAAAATCGGTGCTGTTAGCAGCAGTCATGTAAGTTAATCAGTTGATTTTTAGGTATGTTGTTGCGCTTTAGCGCTAAAGCGTAAGAATGTGCCAAAGAGCGCTGAAGCGTAAGAATGTGCTAAGAGCGCTGAAGCGCAACAACGTACCTTTGTTCTCTATATTACATTACTCTATATTACTCCAGCGAAAACCTATGACCTTAATTCTCACCAACGACGACGGCATCGACGCCCCAGGCATCCGCGCATTACAAAAAGCTGTCAACGGTAACGCCATAATTGTCGCACCAAAAGACCATTTATCGGGTTGCGGTCATCAAGTTACTACTACTGGCGCTATTCACGTAGAACGTCGATCGCAAACCGAATATGCTGTAGGTGGTACTCCGGCTGATTGCACGCGCCTTGCCATAACACATCTTTGTCAAAATGTCAAATGGGTACTTTCGGGCATCAACGCTGGCGGCAATATGGGTGTTGATGTTTACATTTCGGGTACTGTTGCTGCTGTGCGAGAAGCAGCAACGCACGGTATTCCAGGTATTGCAGTTTCTCATTATCGCAAAGGTAAGTTAAATGTTGATTGGGATACTGCTGCTAGATGGACGGCGAAAGTATTAGATGATTTGTTTAATAAACCGATCGCACCCGGTAGTTTCTGGAATGTTAATTTACCGCATCTTTTACCGGGAGAACCAGATCCAGAAGTGGTATTTTGCGAACCGAGTACCCACCCTTTACCAGTGAACTACCGAGTCGAAGGTGATGAATATTACTACCAGGGCGAGTATGCAAAACGCGATCGCACTCCCGGTAGCGATGTGGATGTCTGCTTTTCTGGTAAAATCGCCGTGACTCAACTAAGGCTGTAAGATATTTGAGGCGATAATAGTAACAACCTGTGGAACCAACAGAAGAACAGTACCTAATTCTGAATGCCCTAGACACTTTGGATTTACTGGGATATACGTTCTATGATATAGAAACGGGAACTTGGTACATTGAAACACCAAGCCCTGTCTTGCCGATCTCGCGGCTGCTGCAAAATGGCGAAATAGTCCCGATCGAACCGGAGTCAGAACTATGACAGAATCTACTCAAGTGCGGAAACAAAAGTATGAAAGATTCAAAGAACTGTTCGCGGTAGGACGCCAACGCTATCTAGATGCGGGAGGAGATCCTTACCGTCCATCAGGTAGTCTTCACGGTAATGACTACTTAACAGATGAAGAACGGAAGGAATTAACCGCTTTAGGACGAGAACTTGGGGGCGTAAAAATCATTGACGGTTACGTTCATACAGCAGGACGTTCTTGGAAGTTACCGAAAAATTCACCTTTGTTGCAAAACCAGACTAAATCTGAAGTAAAATCGGATGGTTAGTCCCAGCGGACGAAAAGGAGATGATTACTTAACTGATGAAGAAAGAGAAGAATTATTTGCGATCGGACGTGAACTCGGTGGTGTTAAAATCATTGGCGATGAAGTTCATACCGCAGGACGTTATTGGAAAATACCAGTCAAATCTGCTAATAAATAGGATAGTATAAAATGCGAATTTTAATAATGGGTGGCACTCGCTTTATCGGGGTTTATCTGACTAAAATTTTGGTAGAACAAGGTCACGAAGTTGTATTATTCAATCGCGGCAAAAAGCCAGCGCCAGTTGAAGGGATACAACAAATTCACGGCGATCGCACTGACGCTTCGCAAATAAAAGAAAAGCTATCGTCTGAAAACTTTGATGCCATTTTTGATAACAACGGTCGCGAATTAAGCGATACTCAACCTTTAGCCGATATTTTTAAAGGTCGGGTGCAGCATTTTGTCTATATGAGTTCGGCAGGAGTTTATCTCAAAACAGATGAATTACCGCATATTGAAGGCGATGCAATTGACCCAAAAAGCCGTCACAAAGGTAAGCACGAAACTGAAGCTTACTTAATCGAACAAGGATTGCCTTTTACCTCAATTCGCCCGACTTATATTTACGGCCCGCAAAATTATAATGATGTGGAAGCGTGGTTTTTCGATCGCATCGTGCGCGATCGGCCCATCGCCGTACCAGGTAACGGATTACACATCACCCAACTCGGTCATTGCAAAGACTTAGCAAATGCGATGGCAGCTGTGCTGGGTAATGAGAAAGCGATCGGGCAAGTGTATAATATATCAGGCGATCGCTACGTCACCTTTGATGGACTTGCACGCGCCTGTGCAGTAGCAGCAGGTAAATCACCCGATGACTTTCAGATTGTGCATTACGATCCGAAAAAGTTTGATTTCGGCAAACGCAAAGGTTTCCCATTGCGAGTGCAGCACTTCTTTGCTTCAGTTAATAAAGCCATGACCGAACTTAATTGGAAACCGGAATATGACTTAATTTCTGGTTTGAAAGATTCATTCCAAAATGATTTTATCATGTCTGGAAGAGACAAATCAGAAGTAGATTTTTCAGTGGATGATGAGATTCTGAAAGCCGTCTCGTAGATCTAGTATTTTTGTCGGGATAGGTAATGTATATAGCCTGCGAAGGCAGGCTTTGTTTGTGTAGCCCCAGCATGAGAGGCTGTAGGTTTATGCGGGTTTCGGAAATGTATTTTATGGAAGGTAAAATTACATGGCTTACAGTCAATTCACTTTAAGTAAGGTGAAAGAGGATTTCCACCTTACAACTGTAGAAGAAACAAGGTTTTTACCAACAAACATCCAACCTTTAGAACCGAGTGCGAGACTGTTAGGAATTTTGGAAGACTTACCTTGGGCTGTCGCCGTTGACACTGAAAAAGCTAGGTCTGAAGTAATTATTAATCCAGTTTTACTGGAGGTGCGACGCATTTTTAATCGGAAAATTAGCGTGTTTTCCGGTGAAGAATTTAACGTCGATGTTGCATCTGGACTCAACGGTGTGTGCGACTTTTTGATTAGTCTTTCTCCAGAACAACTTACGGTAGAAGCACCTGCTGTTGTAATAGTAGAAGCGAAAAAGTCGGATATTAAGTCAGGAATTGGACAATGTATTGCCGAAATGGTAGCTGCACAAAAATTTAATTCAGCCAAGAAGAAACCCATCCAAACAATTTATGGTACTGTGAGTAGCGGTACGCAATGGCGCTTTCTCAAACTAGAAGAACAGACGGTAACAATTGATCTCACCGATTACTCGTTACCTCCTGTTGAGCAAATCTTGGGATTTTTAGTTTGGATGGTGCAGCAGGGCTATTAAGCATTTTCTTTGGTAAGATTTTGAGGCCAAAGATAAATAGCACCGGAAATTAAAGTGAAAGCGACAGAAATCCAAAAGGCGATGAGGGAGGGGATTTGCCAAACTTCCGGTAAAGGCGCGATGAGAAGTGCAAGAGCAACTATCTGACTCACCGTTTTCAGCTTACCCCAAATATTAGCTCCCGAAATTGAAGTTTGATTAACTCGCCAACCTGCGATCGCCAATTCCCGTGCTAAAATTAGAAACACCCCCCAAGCAGGCACCTCACCTTCCTCAATCAACGCCAGCAAAGGCGCTAACACCAGCAATTTATCTACCAACGGATCGAGAAACTTGCCTAAATCGGTAACTTGGTTAAGTTTTCTTGCCAGATAGCCATCCAACCAATCCGTAGCGGCGGCTACCAGAAAAATTACTAAACAAATCCAGCGGCTTGATTCTGTTGGGTTGTGCAAACCATAAAGGAGAAACGGCAACCCCAACAGACGGGAAAAAGTGACCCAATTTGGAATATTCATATAAAATTGAGCAGAAAGCGATCGGCTAACAGTCAACTGCACAGAAAAGTGATTTTAACATATCACAATCAAAAAGGGATAAGGGATAACAATTCTTCCACCAAAGGGAGTAACCTACAATAATTAAAAAAAAGCTTAATAAAAAAAACTATGACAAATCGCTGGGCTGATAAGCAACTGAAAAACTGCGAAGCGGCACTTGTTTCGCTTGAGGCAGGCTTGACCCAGTTTAACCAGGCTACTACAGGATTAGCAGAAGCCTTAACCGCTGGGGCATCTCTGTCCTACATACAGGAAACCTATGCACTTAATTGGAAGAAAATCTGGCAGGAAATCGCACAGCAAAATCTTTGGGGCCCGCAATCATATCAGCTGTGTGAATGGTTGTACCAGCAGGGACAAGACATACAGCAACGTTTGCTGCATTTGGAATTGTTAATTTCCGAATATCGCCTGCATATTCATCACTCGGTTCAAAAAGCCACCGACTTTTGGCTGGGATACGACGAAGGCAAAATTCGCTGCCGTACCCCTTATTCGCAAGAACCTTTTATCATCGGTGAGGCGACTTCGTACCACAAAGGAGAACTACTAGGCTGGCGTTACGCGATCGTCAAAAATAAAGTTCAAAATCTGCTGGATTGTTGCAACACTTCAACCAGTGAATTGTTCACTTGGGGCTGAAATAATTTCAGATTTAAGATTTAAAATTGCAGAATAATTTTCAATAAACTTGTTGCCAAAATATTTAGAACCCCAGCCTAACCCTCCCCGTTAACAGGGAGGGAATCAGAGATTTTCCCCCCTCTCCGTTGCGGGGAGGGGGTGAGGGGGTGGGGTTCCCTTGGACTTTTGCAAGAGGTCTAATTTGCAATTTGAAATCTTAAATTTGCAATTCTCCAATTCCCGTTACTTCAGGTGAACAACGGTAACACCAGCACCACCTTCCGATCGGGCCGATAACTCAAAACGATCGACCAGCGGATGCCGCTTTAAGAATTCGTGAACCCCTTCCCGCAGCTTGCCAGTGCCTTTACCGTGAATTATCCACAGCACTCCTGACGCTAATGCTTGACCTATAGCACGTTCAATCTCGCTTTCCGCATCTGCTACCCGACTACCCCGAATATCGAGAGTATTCTGGGAAGTACGAATCGCCGGTTTGGGTTCTTGCTGTACAGACACCGCCTGTTTCCCCCCTGTTGACGGCGGGGATGAAACGGCTGATTTTTGTTTAGCTGGAAGTTCTGGTTTCTGACCATCCAGAGATTCAATATCTTCTAAAGATACTGTCATTTTCATGATTCCAAACTTAACGCTCAGCTGACCGTTTTCGTTAGGAGAACTCAACACTTCAGCAGTTTGTCCCAATCGGGGAATCCGAATGCGATCGCCTTCAGAAGGCATAAACCCAGGTTTGGGTTTTGCTGGCGGTTTTGGCAAATGACGTTGAGCAATTTGATTTATTGCTTCGGTTGCAGCTTGTGCATCTTGAGCCGTCATCGGCCCTTGTTGCAAGCGACGAATTACCTGTGCAATTTCTCCTTTAGCTTCAGCAAGCGCTTTCTGCACATCCTGTTCCTGTTGTTGTCGCAACAGTCGTTCTCTTTCCTGCAAAGCAGCTGCCTTCTGGGAAACCTCCTGATAAAAACGCTCTGCCTGTTTCAACACTTGCGCTGCTTCTTCTGCCTTGCTTTCCTGACGCTTTCGTTGCGCTTCCAACCCAGCAATTACCTCGTTTACCTCTTCGGAAGCTTCTCCTACATAGGTTTGGGCGTTTTCAACTACCTCTGGATTCAGTCCCAGGCGTCGCGCAATTGCGAGTGCGTTGGAACGACCGGGAATTCCCCAAAGTAGTCGATAAGTAGGCGAAAGACTAACATCATCAAATTCTACAGAAGCGTTTTCAAAGCGATCGTCTTGATATTTCAGCGCCTTCAGTTCGCCAAAGTGGGTGGTAGCAATGGTGAGTTGTGCGGAATCTGCCAGATATTTTAATAGTGCGATCGCCAAAGCACTCCCTTCCGCTGGGTCAGTACCTGCGCCAACTTCATCCAACAAAACTAGAGTGGGGGAGGGGGAGGATAAATCAGAATCACTCTCCTCTGCTCCTCTGCTCCTCTGCTCCTCTGCTCCTCTGCTCCTCTGCTCCTCTGCTCCTCTGCTCCTCTGCTCCTCTGCTCCCTTTTCTCCAATTGCTTCTAAAATCCGACTGATGCGGCGAATATGACCGGAAAAGGTAGATAAACTTTGTTCTAACGATTGTTCATCCCCAATATCTGCTAAAACTTGGTCAAACCAAGGCAATTCTACTGGTTCTCTTGCGGGTACAAATAAACCCACTTTCGCCATCAGGGACGCCAAACCCAGCGTTTTCAGGGTAACAGTTTTACCGCCAGTGTTTGGCCCGGTAATCGTTACGACTCGAATTTGCGGCCCAATCAGTAAATCCACTGGCACTACTGCTGCGCCTTGTTCGTGCTGATATTGCCAAACCAGTAGAGGATGGCGCAATTGCCGTAGGGTAACGGTTTCCCCTTCTTTGCGATCGACAAATCTAGGTGGATTAGCTTGCAACCAGTAACTGTAACGCGCTCTAGCAGTTGCCAAATCTAATGTAGTTGCGATCGCCAACAACCTCTCTAAATCCGGTTGAACTGCGGCGACCTGCTCAGTCAAAGCTTTGCGAATTGTTTCTTCCTCAGCTTGCTCTTGGCGGATCGACATCCGCATCTGGTTCCCCAGGGACACTACTGCATTAGGTTCCACATAGAGGGTAACGCCGCTCATCGAAGAATCGTGAACGATACCGGGAATGGCATCTTTGCTAGTTGCTTTGACGGGAATCACAAAGCGATCGCCCCTTTGGGTAATCACCTGTTCCTGCACCGCACCAGATTGTCGCTGCAAAATCCCCTGCAATACCTGATAAATCCGGTCTCGCAGTTGCCGCATTTGCAGCCGAATTCCAGCGAGTTTGGTGCTAGCTCTATCTGCTACTTGGCCGCGATCGTCAATGCAGCGGTGAATTTCCTGCTCTAGCTCTGGATAAGTCCGCAAATCTGCGACTAGCTCTGTCAGGACGGGCAAATCTTCTTGGTTGTCGATGACTCGACGCAGCTGCCTTGTCCCCGCCAGGGTCGTCGCTATATTCAGCAACTCTTCCCCAGACAAAATACCTTGGAGTCCGGCTCGCTCCAAAGCATCTCCTATATCACAAATTCCATCAAAAGTCCAGCCTGATGTCAGACGAGTTTCGAGTTTGTAAACTTCTTTAGTTTGTGCTATTAAAGTCAGGCTCTCATCCTGAGTTGGCGGGATTTGGAGATGACGAGATGCGATCGCTCCCAGCTTAGTGGCAGCAAAAGTAGATAAATGTTGGCACAGGCGCGGCCATTCGAGTAGTTCTAAAGTCTCAGATTGAATCAAAGCTTAATATTATGATTTTAACGTAAGGTGATGATCGGGAAAGGCTGTAATTTTCAGGATAAACTAGGAACACCCCGTTTCGGCATATTCCAAAGGTCAAGGGTGCAAATCGAAAGTTTGAGGAGAAACATCAGGTTTCCTTGGAGAAAGTGCAGAACTTGCTATCTCAAGTTCTGATTATCTAGATGTTCTTGATAGCAGCAAGCGTTGCTAGTTCTTGCTGGCAACAGCAACCGCTACAGGTTCGTAAAGATATTCAAAACCATTGCCGTCGGGATCGCGACCGTAGAAAGAAGCAGTGCCATCGCGATGATCGTGGATATGGCTGACTTTAACACCTTGGGCTTTGAGCTGCTCGTTGGCGGCTTCCATTTCCGCGCGATCGCTAAAAATAAACCCAAAATGCGGCCCCGCTTGGTCGTAGGCCGGACTCATCAGCGCCAATCCATCTTCGCCAGCCTTGAGATAAGCCCAGTCAGCATCCTTCCAGACTAACTCCATCCCCAAGTTTTGGTAAAACTCAGCAGACTTCTGAATATCTTGGACACAAATGGCCACATGGCCTAGTCTTTTTAGCTTCATCATTAAAAAATCTATCGTTTCCATTACTTTTAATTCTATCATAAGTAGCGCCACCACAACTAACAACAAAATAAGAACCAGTCCAGAAATAGGGTTTGTTATAGAAATATTTTTGTGCCAACCAGGGATATTCTTTGCGGATTAATCTGCTAATAACTGTTTTTAAATTACCCATCAATGTAGACAGTAGTATATCTGGCTTATAGTCGATTATTAAGTGAACACGATCCGACTTTCCATTAAATTCTAGCAATTACGATTCCCATTTATTTAAGGTTTGTTTTAAGATTTGTTATAACCGTGTTAGTATTTCTGCGTTAATGGCGCGTCTGCGATACTTGACCACTATAGCGCTACGCGCTATAGTTAGGACATTGATAATTTCAAAATAGACGATATTATAAGGATGCTTCCTTGAAAAATTGTCCTAACGTATGCGCGTAGCGCTATAAAACGATGTGAGCGTTAAGCTTGTAAACAGACCTAAAACCATTATGATACATAATTGACATTTAAGAGCGTTAAGTGATATTATAGGATAATAGAGCTAAAAGCAACTGATGTTAGACGTTTTAAAGGTAAGGATTTATCCCAACAAAGAACAAGAAATAGCCCTAGCTAAAAGCTTTGGTTGTTCCCGTTTTGTGTGGAATTATTACCTAAGTAAAACTAACAATCAGTATCAAGAAACAGGGAAAGGGTTAAACTATTGCGACATGGCAAAAGAGCTAACCCAACTTAAAAAACTCCCTGATTATAAATGGTTACAAGAGGTAACTGCTGCTACATTACAACAAACACTTAAAAACTTAGAATCTGCATTTAAGAATTTCTTTTCTAAACGAGCTAGATTCCCTAAGTTTAAAAGTAAACATAAAAAGCAGTCAATTCGTTACCCTGAAAGCTGTTCAATTAAAAATGGTAGTTTAAAACTGCCTAAACTTGGCATTGTTAAAGCAAGTATTTCAAAAAGTATTAACGGCAAAATTAAATCTGTAACTGTTTCTCAAACAACCACAGATAAATATTTTGCAGCAATATTATTTGAGACTGATGATTTAATAACCAAGAAACAAGGGAAGATATCAGCGATTGATCTAGGCTTAAACAGTTTAGTAACTGTGTTTGATGGTGAAAACTGTTATAAAGTAGATCCGATTAAAACAACCCGTAAGTATGCCAAACGATTAAAACGGAGACAACAAACTTTATCTAGAAAGACAAAATGTTCTAATAACCGCAAAAAACAGGTTAAAAGAGTAGCCAAAGTTCACGAAAAGATAGCCAATACTAGACTTGATTTCCTTCACAAACTCTCAAGAAGGCTAGTTGACGAAAACCAAGTCATTGTAGCAGAAAACCTTTGTGTGAAAGGGTTAGCACGTACTAAACTAGCAAAATCAATACATGATGCTGGTTTGGGAATGTTGCTTAATTTTATAGGTTACAAGCTGGAGAGAGAGGGAGGAAAACTTATTGAGGTTGACAGATTTTTTCCGAGTACAAAACTTTGTAATTGCTGCAAGTTCAAGAATAATTCATTAAATCTAAGCATTCGTGAATGGGTTTGTCCGAGTTGTCAAACTCAACATGATAGAGATGAAAACGCAGCAAAAAACTTAAGGGAAGAAGGATTAAGGATACTGTCAACAAATACTGTGGGACACACAGAAATTCAAGCTTGTGGAGAGACTGTAAGACTTAATGGTGCTTGCATCAAAGAGCAGGTTTCTATGAAGCAAGAATCTCCCGTCAAGCTGACGCTGTGACGGTGAGAGTGTCAATCCAGGTACTTTGTTTGGCAATTGGGCTTCAGGGATACGGTATGGGCTTAAAATAACTATCACTTATGAGTTACGAGTTTTAAATTAGGAAGTTTAACTTAAAACTCAAAGCTATCCCAATCCCCAATCACCAGTCCCCAAATTGGCAGCTAAGGAGAAAGAAAAACATGGACGATCGCGCAAAAGCTATCGCAGATCTAGCAGCGTCGCGCTGGCGGGTATCCCTGTGGCTTACGGGAACCATGATGTTTATTTACTTTGGGTTCATCCTGCTGATCGCATACAACAAGCCGCTTTTGGGGTCTTTGGTAGTTCCCGGACTTTCCTTGGGCATCTTGCTGGGTGCCTTAGTCATCCTATCGGCGTGGGTGCTGATTTTTATTTATGTGCGATGGGCAAACAAGCACTACGACAGAAAAATTTCCCAGCTGCAAAGAGGTGATAAATGAACACAACTCTCGGTCAATTTAACCCCCTGGCAATCTTTTTCTTTTTTATATTCGTTGCCATTTCTCTAGGAATTACTTTCTGGGCGGCCCGTAGCACCAAAAACACCGCTCAGTTTTACGCTGCCGGGGGTAAAATAAGCGGTTTCCAAAATGGCCTTGCCCTTGCAGGCGACTTTATGAGCGCGGCGAGTTTTTTAGGTATCGCTGGTTTAGTATCGCTCAACGGCTTTGACGGTTTGATTTATTCGATCGGCTTCTTAGTCGGTTGGCCGATCGTAATGTTTCTAATTGCCGAACCGCTGCGTAACTTGGGCAAGTACACCTTTGCCGATGTGGTAGCTTATCGGATGCGCCAAAGACCTGTGCGAATTGCCGCTGCGATCGGTACGCTGGCAGTAGTGAGTTTTTACTTGATTGCCCAGATGGTGGGCGCGGGCAATTTAATCAAGCTGCTGTTTGGCCTTGATTACGAATTAGCCGTTACGATCGTCGGCGGAGTAATGCTAGCCTACGTGATTTTTGGCGGGATGATCGCCACCACTTGGGTACAAATTATCAAGGCGATTTTGCTGCTGAGCGGAACTGTATTGCTGTCTATTTTGGTATTAGCCAAATTTGGCTTCAACCCACTCACGCTCTTCGCCGCCGCATCTGAAAAGTACGGAGCGGCTGTACTGGCTCCTGGCAAACAGGTTTCCGATCCGCTGGATGCCATCTCGCTGGGGATGTCCCTGATGTTTGGCACCGCCGGACTTCCTCACATCCTCATGCGCTTTTACACTGTGCCGGACGCCAAAGCAGCCCGCACCTCGGTAACATACGCGACGGCTTTTATTGGCTTCTTTTACCTGCTCACCTTCATCCTGGGCTTCGGGGCGATGGTACTGGTAGGTCAGGATGAGATTGTCAAGATTGATAAAGGCGGCAATATGGCTGCGCCGATGTTAGCAGAAGTATTGGGTGGCGATGCGTTCTTGGGCTTTATTGCCGCAGTATCTTTCGCTACTATTTTGGCAGTTGTAGCAGGATTGACGCTTTCCGGTGCGGCTGCACTGTCGCACGATTTGTGGGTAAATGTGGTGCGTTTAGGTCATGCCGATGAGTCGGAACAACTTAAGGTAGCACGCGGAGCAACCTGTTTGCTGGGCATTCTAGCCATCTTTCTGGGCATCGTTTTTAAAGGGCAAAATGTGGCTTACATGGTCGGTTTGGCGTTTGCGATCGCAGCTAGTGCCAACTTCCCAGCCCTCCTCCTTTCCATGCTCTGGCGGCGTTTTACGACGAACGGCGCTGTAGCGAGTATGGTGGTTGGAACGCTCTCGTCGTTATTGCTAATTTATCTCTCGCCAACTATTCAAGTCACCATACTTGGAAATGCCTCGGCTCCCTTCCCCCTCAAAAACCCCGGTTTGGTAACAATCCCCCTCTCGTTTATCGTCGCAATTGCAGTATCTCTTCTGAGTCCAGAACCACTCGCCGAAGAAAAGTTTGCCGAAGTCGAACACCGGATACATATGGGTTCTCAAGGCTGATAGGGAATTGCAGATTTCAAATTTCAGATGGCAAATTGAAGAATAAAAAAATCAATCCGAAATTTGAAGTCTGAAATTTGAAGTTAAATAAATTCCGAAACATTAGAATTATGCTGTAAATCCTCAAGAGGCAAATTATGGTACAGTACAATCCGCCGCAATATCTTCCAACCGCTGAAGAACTACTTGAATCTGACGAAAAGGCTGTAGATGATGAACTACAAAACTTAATTCCCAACCTATTGTTATCAATTCTGGCATTAATGTGGTCAAACCGCCAAGATTGGTTTTTTGGCGTCGATATGGGAATTTACCACACTTCCGATGAACCTGCTATTGTTCCTGATGGTTTCCTCAGTTTAGGCGTACAGCGTTTGGTAGGCGAACAGGGACGTTTAAGTTATGTCGTTTGGCAAGAAAACGGAGTAATACCAATCTTGGTATTAGAAGTAGTTTCCAAAACTTACAGAGGAGAATACAAACAAAAGAAAATAGATTATGCCGAACTGGGAGTTTTGTACTATGTAATTTATAAGCCGGTTCGTTATCATAGTAGACGAGGAGATGCTTTTGAAGTACATAAATTAGTTAATGGTGAGTATATCCGACAAACAGGTGAACCTGTGTGGATGCCAGAAATATGTTTAGGAATTGGCAGAGAAACGGGAATTTATAAAGGTTGGATGCGAGAGTGGTTGTTTTGGTATGACGAAAATGGGAGAAAATACCTTTCTCCTGATGAATTAATACAGCAAGCGGAACAACGCGCTGAAAGATTAGCAGCAAAATTGAGAGAATTGGGAGTTGAACCAGAGGAAGATTGAAAAGTGCGATCGCTTTTCCTCTATATTCCTGCATCCCTTACTCTTCTTGGAGTAATTCCTCTTTCAATTTTTGACATTCTGTTGCTAGCGGGATGCCTAATTCTGTGGAGAGTGCTAGAGCTTGTTCGCCATATTCAAGAGCGCGATCGCGCTGACCTAATTTTTGATAAAGTTCTGCTAGGTTATTAAGAGCAACAACCTGTTCATAACGAGCGCCAATTTCTCTAAAAACTTTTAGTGATATCTGCCAATATTTCTGAGCTTCTAAATACTGCTCAAGTTTGATTAAAGTATTAGCTAAATTACATAATGCTCCTGCTTCTCCCCAGCGATTACCCATTTCTCTGGCAATGGCTAAATCCTGCTGATAAAAATCGATTGCACGGGCATATTCTCCTTGGGAATTGTAGGCAATACCCAAATTACCCAGCACCGTGCCAATAAGAGCTTTGTTGCCAATTTCTCTGGCAATGGCTAAACTATGCTCATAAAAATCGATCACACAGGCATAGTCTCCTTGAGAATGGTAGGCATTGCCTAAATTACATAGCGCCAACGCAATACCAGCTTTGTCGCCAATTTCTGTTGCAATGTCTAAACTCTGCTCATAGAAATCGATCGCACCCGCATAGTCGCCTTGGGAAAAGTAGACAATACCCAAATTACCCAGTATCTTCCCAATATGAGATTTGTTGCCAATTTCTGTTGCAATGGCTAAACTATTTTGATAGAAATTGATCGCATGAGCATAGTCTCCTTGGTAATCGTAGGCAACACCTAAATTACTCAGCGCCAACGCAATACCATCTTTGTCGCCAATTTGTGTTGCAATGTCTAAATCCTGCTGACAAAAATTTATCGCAAGGGCATAGTCTCCTTGGGAACAGTAGGAATTGCCCAAACCATTAAAACAAATAGCTTTCCATTCTAGATCCGATTCATCCAAAAGGCTTAAAAATTGCTTGTACAATTCAACTCGCTCGCGATAGTAGCCCCAAGTTTCCAGTTGATTGTGTAATTGTTCATTCGTAGGTGTATCGAGGCAAGTAAAAATAATTTCCGCAGCGCTTTCCGTATCTTCGATCTCACAATAATGGTGAAATGCTTCTAAATAACCCCGCACTTGCTCTAAATTAGAAGCATCGGGTTCTGGTTGATAAGCTGTACCCCACATTTGGGCAGCAATATAATGATCGCTTTGCCAATCTAAAACCTTATTGGAAATTTCAATTAAACGTTGTTGATAGGCAACATTGCGAATCAAATTATGCTGACGGAGTACATTTTTACCGTCATCAGTTACCCTGTCAATTTCAACCAAATAACGATATTTCAAAGTTCCCAGTGCTGAGTTTTTCTCATCATCAGTTAATCCCTGCAACATTGCCAACCAAAAATCTTCCCTCACTGGTAACCGATAAACCGAACTCCGAAGCAACAGCGTATAAGCATAAGGTACATCCTTCTCCAACCGCTTGAGAGTTTCCCTCACTCTATCTTTGACATTTCTTTCTAGTTCTTCGCTATTCCTAGCTGGTGCAATTGCTGCAAACTCTTGCTGATGCTTTCGCCAGTAAGCTACCACATTGCCGTTGTAAGGATGTTCGAGAATTTCCCCTGCCAGCACTTCAATTAAAAGTGGATGCCCTTCGTAAGTATTACCCATTCGCAGCAAATAAACCGCTGCTTCTGATAAAGAACCCCCCTCAGTCCCCCCGTCCACAGGGGGAAGTTTAGCTCCCTCCCCGTAGACGGGGAGGGTAGGGGTGGGGTTTTTTACCTGTTCCTCAAATAACTTGCTAAATAACTGCAATTGCTCCGTTTCACTCAATCCGCTTAATGGTTTTTTATGCCAAAAATTCTTATACCTGCTGCTAAACTGCGTCGGTAAATGTTGGGAAGTCAAAATTAGCCGACTTTGGCATTCTCCACCCGCCAACAATTGTTGAAAAAATTCCCACCACCGCGCATCCTCAAACTCATTCCTATCCGGATTTTCATCGCCTTTTTGCAGCAGCACTTCCACAGAATCAATCTGCACTAAATAACGATTACTTCGCAGCTTTTGCACCAAACGATTCAGCAAAAATTCTGGCTGACTGCGTTCCTGTGGTGTTACCGTTTCCCCCAGTCTCGTCAGCAGCACATCCGCCGCACCGACAAAATCTCGCGATACTCCATCATCAAAGTTTACCGCAGGCAACCGTTGCCATTCTTCCCCCAACTCCACACTCGCCAAGCGTTCCGCCAAAGCCGTCTTCCCCTGCCCGGTAATTCCGGTAATAATTAAGATTCGGCATTCTTTCCGCAATTTTTGGCTCAATTCGCGAATTTCTTCTTCTCGCCCTACCCAAGTCTCTTCTTTATATGCTGTGCAAGGGATTGGGGAATTATTGGGCTGCACTGTGTCACTTGTTCCTTCACTTTTACTAACCTCAGACCTTTCAAACTTTCCGCCCAACAACTCTTCTTTGGTATTGACAAATAGAGCAATTAGTGAAGGTAACTTGCGTTCCTCGTCTCCCTCAATACGAAAATTCTTATAAAGCTGTCTCAGATGTTGCTGTACAGCACCTTCGCTACCTTCGCAAAGCTCACAAGCAATTTTTATCTTGCTTTCGCCTTCCAAGAGTCTTAGAAGTACCTGTTTTCGCTTACTAGGTAGTTTGTCTAAAGTTTCTCTTACTTGTTTTTGATTCATAGAAACCAATTCTCATAAAACTGAGATTTTTCTCACTACCAATATATGAGAGTCCGTTGACCAAAACTGTAAACAGATGAATTACAGCCAAAACGAACCATGAAAGACGTTGATTGCTTCCTAAAAGCCGTGGAAATCACAGGTATAGTAGTTGGGCTTTTTACCTATTCGCAGCCTTTGGGTATTGCAGTAGGTGCAGCCATCCTCCTCTACCTGTACCTGATGAGCAACAATGACCAAAATAAAGAGGATGAAAATCGGGAAGACAAGTAACCGAATTGAGGCAAAAAAGCGATCGCACCTCACCATCTGCTAGTTTAGGATGCGATCGCTCTTTTCCCGCCCCATCTAAAAAAATCCCAAACACCTACCCTCACCAAATCACATACCCGTTACAATTTGATACCCTAGCTTAAATAGTCTTGGGAACGAGTACGAGCGTGGAAATTCAAATTGGGCGCGGCAAAACCGCTCGCAGAGCTTACGGAATTGATGAAATTGCCCTAGTCCCTGGGACTAGAACCTTAGATCCCAGTTTGGCAGACACTCGCTGGCGCATAGGCGGCATAGAGCGAGAAATTCCTATTATTGCCAGCGCGATGGACGGTGTAGTCGATGTCCGCATGGCAGTCCTCCTATCACAACTAGGAGCTTTAGGCGTCCTCAACCTAGAGGGTATCCAAACCCGCTACGCTGACCCCGAACCGATTTTAGAACGGATCGCATCAGTCGGTAAAGACGAGTTCGTCGCCCTGATGCAGGAACTTTATGCAGAACCGATCAAACCGGAACTCATCGAACAGCGCATCCAGGAAATCAAAAGTCAAGGTGGCATAGCCGCCGTAAGTGCCACCCCCGCAGGCGCAACTAAATACGGTTCAGTCGTCGCCAAAGCTGGTGCAGATTTATTTTTTGTGCAAGCGACAGTAGTTTCCACCGCTTACCTCTCGCCAGAGTCAGTAACGCCACTAGATTTGGCCCAGTTCTGTCGAGAAATGCCCATACCAGTAATTTTGGGCAATTGCGTCACCTACGAAGTCACCCTAAGCTTAATGAAAGCTGGGGCAGCGGGAGTATTGGTAGGCATTGGCCCAGGTGCGGCTTGTACCTCTCGCGGCGTCTTGGGTATAGGTGTCCCTCAAGCCACTGCCGTTGCCGACTGTGCCGCCGCACGGGATGATTATTTTCAGGAAACTGGTAACTACGTGCCAGTTATTGCTGATGGCGGTTTAATTACCGGCGGCGATATCTGCAAGTGCATTGCTTGCGGCGCAGACGGCGTGATGATTGGCTCACCCTTTGCCAGAGCCAAAGAAGCACCCGGACGCGGTTATCATTGGGGCATGGCTACTCCCAGCCCCGTCCTACCACGCGGCACTCGCATTCGCGTCGGCACCACCGGCACTCTGGAGCAAATCCTCCGAGGGCCAGCCGCACTTGATGATGGCACTCATAACTTACTAGGCGCATTAAAAACTAGCATGGGCACTTTGGGATCCAAGGATATCAAGGAGATGCAGCAAGTCGAAGTTGCGATCGCGCCCTCTCTGTTAACCGAAGGTAAAGTTTACCAAAAAGCCCAGCAACTGGGAATGGGTAAGTAAATTTACTCACCAAATTTACTTTGGTAAATTTCCAAGACTCCCGGCTAAATCCTGGAAAAAGCGAATCTGTGGCATACAATAGGAATAGCGGAGACGCATGTTTCCGTTCACTCCTCACACCACACTCCGCCCGGACTGACGTTCGGGCGGTTCCTTATTACCAGAAACCCTTAAAATATGTATATGCTTTAAGGCGGAAAGAAGATCTCTTTCTGTTATGGTAGAATTCCGAAGGAAATAAAGACAATATTTAAACAAGGAATTGTAGGCATGTCAGCAGCCGCACAAGTTACAGACGCTACGTTTAAGCAAGAAGTACTTGAAAGTGAAGTTCCGGTTTTAGTAGATTTTTGGGCTCCTTGGTGCGGTCCCTGCCGGATGGTTGCGCCAGTCGTAGATGAAATAGCGCAGCAGTACGAAGGTCAGGTGAAGGTTGTCAAACTCAACACCGATGAGAATCCTAACGTAGCCAGCCAGTACGGGATACGCAGCATTCCCACCCTGATGATTTTCAAAGCGGGTCAGAGGGTCGATATGGTGGTCGGCGCAGTTCCCAAAACTACGCTGGCAAATACTTTGGAGAAGTACCTCTAGATCGGCGTTGAGCTAGAGCCTGGTGGGCTGTTGTAATTCTATTTGGGCGACTGGTGAGGGCGCTCTCTTTCAAGTTGTCCAAAAATGTTAACCAAAGTAAGCTTTGTTTTTCCAGCGTCTTGGATGGATTAAAGTCTAAGGCGCTTTTTAATTACTACTGCGCTAAAAAGCAGGCAATTAGTAAAGAATTGCTACCGTTATGTCTCAATTTCCGGCTCAATAGCCTGAATATTGCTATAATTTAATACCCGCCAGTGCGAAAAAAATTATGACAATTACTCCCTCGTTTGAGAATCTCCCAGCAGACCTGGCGGAGATAATCGAGCGGCTGCCAACACTAAAACACAAAAAATGGATTGAGCAGTCACTAGGGACGCTCCTGCGAATCGCTGGGAGTGAGATCGATCGCCTGGACTGGAAGATTTTGACTGCCTCTTTACAAGATTTGGAGCGGGGATTCCAGACATTTTATTCCTATCGGCACGTTCGCAAAGTCACCATCTTTGGCTCAGCTCGCCTCTCAGCGGATAGTCCCGAATACCAGATAGCCGCTGACTTCGCCCGTTGCGTCACCGATCTGGGGTTTATGCTGATGACTGGAGGTGGTGGTGGTATCATGCAGGCTGGGAACGAAGGCGCAGGAGCCGAAAAATCCTTTGGCTTGAATATCAAGCTCCCCTTTGAGCAGGACGCAAACCCATTCATTATGGGTGACCCCAAATTAATTCACTTTAAATACTTTTTCACGCGCAAGCTGTTTCTGTTGCGAGAGAGCGATGCCGTGGCTCTGTTTCCTGGCGGTTTCGGCACCCAAGACGAAGCCTTTGAGTGCTTGACGCTCTGCCAGACTGGTCGATATGGGCCGGTTCCTCTAATTTTGATCGATCGCCCGGGCGGCGAGTACTGGAAAGACTGGGACGCATACATTGACAAGCATCTAGTGCAACGCGGTTTAGTGAGTCCAGAAGACCGGAGCGTCTACACAATTACGGACAACTTAGATGTAGCCTGCGAAGCGATTACCAGTTTTTATCGCGTCTACCACTCCACTCGCTATGTGGAAGACCAATTTGTCATTCGCCTTAAGTCCGAACTCAAAGATGAGGATGTGGAGCGGTTGAATGAAAATTTCAGCGATATCTTAGTTAAAGGACAGATTGAAAAAACTAAAGCTTTCCCGCAAGAGGCGGGAGATGAAACCTTTGACTTGCCTCGCCTCGCTTTGTACTTCAATCAACGGGACTTTGGGAGATTATACCAGCTGATTGCCGCTATTAACCAGTTGAATATTCCCTTGTCTGAGGCCGAACATCCAGAACTTAAGTGAACTACCCATATCGTTTCCGGTTGTGTCTGAATCATTATGGCCGCGACCGGGGCAGAGGGGCAGAGGGGCAGAGGGGCAGAGGGGCAGAGGGGCAGAGGCTCTTGGAAGGTGAGTGAGGTACAGAGAAACCGGGTTTCTCTTGTGTACTTCATGCAAATGAAAACCGCTGTATCAGACATCTGTTAACAGCCTTGCTTTCCTCAGAATAAACCGCATTACTGTCTCTTCTTTGGCGATGATATCGCTGCTGACTTCCATACCCGCTTGTAGGGGATACTGCTGATTTCCCTTGAGCAAATAAGGTTTCTCCGGCTGAATCGTTACTTCGTAGTAGGGTTTCCCGCCTTCAGGAGGAGTCTTTACATCAGCCGATATCTCTCTGACTGCGCCGTAAAGAGTGCCATAATCTGGATATGGGTAGGCGGAAAACTTGAGGATTGCTTTTCCGAAGCCTGCAAGACATTGTGATATGTCTTGCGATCGACAAGATTTGAATTGACTGATATCTTGAGCGTCCACACGGGCCTTGACGACTAAAGCCGCTCGATCGGGCGATATTTGGGCGATTAATGCGCCTGATTGCACCACTTGACCGGGATTTCGCAGCTCTAGTTCGATAATGGTGCCGTATATGGGCGATCGCACTACACTAGCGCTAAGGTCATTCTCAATCTGTTGCAGCTGTTTGCGATCGCGGTTGAGTTGGTTCTGAATTTCAATCAGACGACCTTCGATTTGCGATCTTTCTTTATTCAAAGTAGCCTGCGTTGCTTCACCCCGCGCTTGTTCTTCGGCAATTTGCTCGGTTGCTTTAGCGATCGCCGCCGTACCGGGATTCAGTGCCGCTTGGGCTCGCTGCATATTAGCTTCTGCCACTTTAACGGCAAATTCAAGCTCTTGAACAGCTTGCTGCTTTTCCATCAGAAGCGACTCAGAAATAGCCCCTGCTTCTGCCAGGGGTTTGTAGCGATCGCGCAGAGCCTCTGCCGATCTCAACTTCGCCTTCGCAGCCATCAGGTTCGCCTGGGCCGCTTGCAATTCAGCTAAAGTTGTTACCCGCCGCTCTTCATAATCTCGTTGCAGGCGATCGACTTCCGCTTTGGCAGAGCTAACCGTGCGTCCGCTCACCTGAGTTTGGGCAACCATCTGAACATCGAGAGTGCTTAACTGCGCCTGGATTTGCGTTATTTGTAACTGATTTTCCTGGATATTCCCTAAAAGTTGGCTTTTTTGCGTAACTAAATTGGAATCCTCAATTTCTGCAATTATATCCCCTGGGCTGACCGATTGATTTTACGTCACCAAGACAGCTTTCACCCTCCCAGTCGCCGTTGCCTGCACCAGCTTGCGATCGCCAGCAGGACGAACCGTACCAAGCGATCGAATTGTCACCGGGTAGGGAACAACACAAGCCAAAGTCGTTACCGTACCAAAAGTCCCCAGCAGCAGCATAGCACTCAACCGCGTCCAAAGACGAATCGGCGGTAGAAATCCGTCCTTGCGGAGAAGTGGAAGGAAATCGGGATTGTAATCTTTCTGCATCCTGACGAAAAAAGCCCAACCTCTTTCCCTGTAAAGAAAAAGAGGAAGCTTCCCGATTTTGTCAATTAACAGAATTGTAGGTTAGGCTTTTGCTGAAAGAAACCCGGTTTCTTGGAGAAACCGGGTTTCTGGGTGTTCAGTTTATTTACACCCACCTACTTAGAGCGCCAGAAAGAGTAAAAGAGCTTGACAAAAAAAGCAAAATATGTAAATTGGTGTAGGGCGTTCGCTCCATCGTGCCGGAGGCATTAGCATTCGGGGAATAATCGATCGCTCTTCGTTCATTATTTTTTTGCCAGAATGCTTCGCCCGACCAAGTGCTGTATAGGCATACACACTTTATTACTTTTGTCAACAACGATTACTGGAGTAGCGCTCTAGTTATAAAATGGAGAGGAGCTTTCCGGCTCCCCCTTCCCTCGTAGGGAAGGGGGCTGGGGGGGTTAGGTTTTCCGAATTCGCCAACAGCGGTGGATGAGAAACCGGGTTTCTTTGGTTGTCAAAGTCTATATTTCCTTGATGTAACCCACATATTTCCGGTTTCTGGGATTAGTGAAGTGTTCCCAGCCCAGCAGCAGCGGGTTAAATAGGAATTCTGTTACTTGTAGAAGCTTTAGCCGCTCTAGCCGGAAGACCGCCCACCAACGCCTGTTGTTCGTTCTCAGAAAGTGGCTGTAACTTTGGCTTTGGCGATTCTTTCTGTTTGGTTTTCATCTTGATGCTCCACCCTTAATATTGGAAAAGTTAGTGTTGAGTGAGGGGTTTTACCCTGTAGGGGTGACGCCCCTTACTTACTACATTTAATACTATCTATTTTTTGTTGTCAATTTTGTTATTGACATTACATAAACAACTTAATATGCCCGTACTCGCTCTGCCGTCTGTCGGTCGGTCGGATTTGAAAAGCCTCCGCAGTAGGGGTTTTGGCAATTCTTGTTTGATTGTTCTAATGCAGTTGTTTGGTAAATTTGAGATGCTGCTATTAGTACTTAGGTGCTTAATACCAGTAATTTCACGTAAAACGTTGCCCTCAACAAAGAATTGCTTTACTCAAGTTTTAATAAAAACGAGTGTAGGTTCGTGTTAACTTAACACACACTCGTGTTAAACTTTACAGCGAATATAAAACGGCACTTAATCATAACTTCATCTTTTTCCAAGCAAAAGGGGTGCATCACCCCTCACCCCCTCGGCTAATTTTGGGACTGGGGATTGGAGACTGGAGACGACCCGACGCCAAAGAGCGGGAAGCCCCAGGAGCCCCAGAGCGGGAAATCCCAAATCGAGAAGGGCATGAGGAGCGAACAAAGCCAACGGTACGGCTAACTTGTTTCTCCTCAATCCCAACGGGATTATTTTTGGCCCCCAGGCTTCCCTGAACATCGGGGGTGCTTTTTTTGCCAGTACCGCCAGTCGATTAATCTTTGCCGATGGCAGCGAATTCGGTAAGCCTGCGGTCAACAAGGGAGCTACCCTGCTGACACTCAGCGTGCCAATTGGCTTGCAACTCGATTCCCAGTCAGCCTCTATCGACGTGCGGGGCGCAACTCTCCAGGCAACAGGCTTGACTCTTGTGGGCAGCAACATCCACCTAGACGGTGCAACCCTGCGGTCAGATGGGGGAGCCATCTATCTGGGAACATCGCAGATTTCAGATTTGAGATTGCCAATAGAAAATCAAAATCCCGGTCTGCAATCTGAAATCTCAAATTCGCGATCGATCTTAGGAGATATTCAGCTATCCAACGGCAGCTTAATCAATAGCAGCGGCTCCATCCAGCTGCAAGGCCGAAGAATCATCCTCACCGATGGTTCGACGATTGTGACTGCTACCCAAAATCTCCCTGGCGGGGCCTTGACAGTGATGGCATCCGAGTTGTTGGAACTGGCGGGAACGACCCCCGACGGTCAGCTCCCCAGTGCCTTGTTTACTGAAACTCAAGGAGCCGGTGTTGGAGGGGATGTGCAAATAACCGCGAATCGGTTGATTGTCCGGGATGGCGCTCAAATATTGACAAATACTGCGGGTAGCGGTGCGGGGGGAAATATTGTTATCCGCGCCGCAGAGTCGGCGGAATTGGCGGGGGAATCTGCCCACTTTCCCAGCGGCGTGTTTTCCCAAACCGAAGGAACTGCCGGAGCTGGGGAAATAACTATTGATACGAACAGGTTAATTGTCCGCGATGGTGCCCAGGCAAATACGAATACGTTTGGCACCGGGAATGCCGGAGTGTTAACTGTCCGCGCTACCGACTCTGTGGAATTGAGCGGTGAAGGTCAAGCACCCAGTGGTTTGTTTGCTCAAGCCGATTCAGAAGCCACTGGTGCTGGAGGTAATTTAACCGTTGAAACTGGGCGATTGCTCGTGAGGGATGGTGCCCAAGTCTCCACCAGTACATTTGGTTCTGGGACGGCGGGGAATTTACTGGTGCGTGCAGCCGACTCTGTGGAATTGAGCGGTGGGGGTCAACAACCCAGTGGTTTGTTTGCCCAAGTCGAGCCAGAAGCCACTGGTGCTGGAGGTAATTTAACCGTTGAAACCGGGCGATTGCTCGTGAGGGATGGAGCCCAGGTATCTAGTACGACTTTTGGTGACAAACCGGCACGTAATTTAACTGTAAACGCTTCCGAGTCGGTAGAAGTAAGGGGAACCACAGCGGACGGTCAAACTCCCAGCGGCTTGTATTCTCGGTCTACCACTACCGCCGCAGCAGGCAGTTTGTACATAGTGACTGACAAGTTGACTATCCGCAACAGAGGCTTTATTGCTGTGAGCAATCCCGATTTTGGGGATGCTGGCATAGTGGATATCACCGCTAATCGCCTCGTTGTGGATAGAGGCTCTATCAGTGCGGAAACTGCCGCCGGGGAGGGTGGCAATCTTTTCATTCAAACTGAAAATTTCCAGTTGCGCCACAACAGCAGCGTTACCACTACAGCGGGCGGTACTGGCAACGGCGGTAACATCACTCTCGCTACCACCAATTTTGTCGCTTTGGAAAATAGCGACATCCGCGCAGATGCTTACGCGGGTAATGGCGGCAATATTATAATTTCCACCAGAGGCTTGTTTCGTTCACCAGATAGCGAAATCACTGCCAGTTCAAAGCTGGGGGTGAATGGGGTGGTGACAATCCAGACGCCGGATAAAGATGCTGCTCATAATTTTGTGCTTTTGGACTCTCAACCGAACAACACCGAGCAACTTCTTGCCAATAGTTGTCTGGCAAATCGCAACAGAAAGCGGGGCAGATTTGTGGTCACGGGCACTGGCGGCTTGCCGTCTAATCCCCTGGATGAGTTGAACATTCAGTATGACGTGATGGGTGTCCGGGAATTAGTCGCTTTTGAGGGGGGAGGAAAAAGAGTTCCCTTAATTACTAATGGACGACCTCCAACTCCCACTCAGATTGTAGAAGCTAATGCTGTAGCGATCGGGCCAAATGGTGAAGTGATGCTTGTAGCTCAAGCACCCGATGATTTAACGCCTGATGTCTGTTAGCGGAAGAGAGGGGCTCTCTTGCTAGGGGCTCTCTTGCTAGGGGAAGAGGGAAGAGTGGACAGAGGGGAAGAAGATTGTTCACCCACTCAGCACTCCCCACTCCTTATTCCCTTCCCCACTCCCCACTCAGCACTAAAGCCGAAGCACTCAGCACTCAAAAAGCACTACCCAATGACCAAAGATGAAATATCCCTGCATCCTACAACACACCGATGAAGATTGCGGAGCCGCTTGTCTGGCTAGTATCACCCAATATCACGGGCGCAAATTTAGCATCCGGCACATCCGAGATTTAATCGGCACCAATCAGATGGGAACCACATTACTGGGAATTAGGCGTGGCGCTGAATCCCTTGGTTTCAACGCTCGCGGTGTCCGCGCCGATGCGGAAATCTTAGACGATTTGAGTGAAGTTCCCCTACCAGCCATCCTACATTGGGAAAGTCGTCACTACGTGGTATTGTACGGGCGCAAAGGCAGGCGATATATTGTCGCCGACCCCACAGTCGGTCTCCGTTACTTATCGAAAAAGGAGCTACAAGAAGGTTGGCGAAATTATGTGATGCTCTTGCTCGAGCCAGAGCCAGCACGCTTTCGCCAGCAACCGGAGGACGAAATAAGTGGACTTCACACCTTGTTCGCACGCCTCTGGCAAGAAAAAGACAGCTTGGTGCAGGCGTCTCTCATCAATTTGGCTTTGGGTGTGTTGGCTTTGGCTGCCCCGATTTTAATCCAAATCTTGACAGATGATGTTTTGTTGCGGCGAGATACGGAGCTGCTTACCAAAATTGTGCTGGCGGTAGGGGTGATTCAGGGACTCAGCAGCGCTCTCAAATTAGTACAGCATACCCTAATTTTTTATGTGGCAGAGCAGTTGGAATTGGGGCTATTTTTGGATTTTGTGAGGGCAATTCTGCACTTGCCGATGATCTACTATGAAACTCATGCCAGCGGCGAAGTCACCAGTCGAATGGGGGATATTAAATTCCTGAACGGCTTGCTCACTCAAACTGCTTTGAAATTGCCCAGCCAGTTTTTTATAGCGCTGGTTTCTGTGGGATGTATGTGGGTTTATAGCGACAAAATGGCGATTTTAGCTATTTCGATTGCGGCTTTCATGATGGTAGCGATTTTGGTTTTTTTACCCAGTATTCGACAAAAAAACCGCACGATGTTAAAAATGGAAGCAGATAACCAAGGTCTTCTGGTCGAAACTTTTAACGGCGCTCTTACTTTAAAAACATCCCAGGCTGCTCCTCAATTATGGGAGGAGTTCCAAAATCGTTTTGGGCGTCTGGCTAGGGTGAGTTTCAGTAGGATTCAGTTGGGACTTTTTGCTCTCATCGGCTCGGATTTAGTGGTGGGTCTTGGCAGAATTGCTTTGCTCTGGTTTGGTAGCACCGGCTCTTCCGTACTTAGTGTGCTAAATTAACTTAAATTTATTCTCAATGCTTTGCTAGGTAAGGCTTTGAGATTATTTCCACCATTAGCTTTCCCTATGGTATGCGGCTTTGGGGACGATCGCCTTGAAATCCCAGCCAGCTACGGTGTAAGGCACATAAAACTAATAATTTGGCACACTAAGTACGGAAGAGCCGTAACGTCTGGAGAATTGTCACAATCAGTAAACTTGCCAAAAATAAACAGCCCCAGCGGTGCAGTCGCCGAAAAATCCTAGACATAGATGAACATCTGCCTTTCATCGCGATCGTCACTAGAACGATCGTACTAGATCATTTTTATACCTGTTTGCTTTGATCTACGAGGGTGAAACTTACATAAGTTTGTGCCAAGTTTTGTAGAGCAGCAGTACGTACCTGCACAATTTTGCCTAGTTGAATCTGCTTCGCGAGCCTGTTGGGTAGCAATGTTGAGCTAATACTTAAGTAAAATTACAGACTTATGTAAAAAGTTGCACCATATATTCCGCAATCCTCACCAAGACAATCTGCTGTGAATTTTGGCACAGTTATAGCAATAAGCCCTAAAATGGCACTTAAGATAGATGCAGAGTGCCAACGTCTTACTCCACTTATCTCTATAACTTTCAGTTTATGGCTCCAAAACACAGCAAAATTAGATTCCCGATCTGGCAGTATCTCAACCAGCCTCTCTTTAGTTCTACAACTAAACTCGTATTGAATCCCCATCAATTCTGGTATTTCTACAGAATTCAACTTTTAGAACGCTGCTGGGCTAAACAGTGGGAGTCAAAAGGCCATCGTCGTAAATCCACAAGCGACGAATAATCTCCACAGGCTGAGGTTAGGGGCTGTAGGGGCGAAGCACTTGCGCCGAAATTTTGGGATATTAGCAATAACATAATTACGCAAGTGCTTCGCCCTTCGCGACAACAATCTATTAACTCAAGTTGCTAGTTAGGTACGTTGTTGCGCTTTAGCGCTCAAAGAGCGCTAAAGCGCAA
>NZ_JAIQZM010000038.1 GCF_023333595.1 Argonema galeatum A003/A1 | reverse complement strand
ACTGATGCTCTGGTCAACAGTTTTTTGAACTTCGGATAACCTTTTTTGCCTGCTACTTTCTGTTTGCAGTTATCAAAGAATCTCGATATAGCAAACCAGGCTCGTTCAGCCATTGCCTGTCTTGCCATTGAGTTAAGTTTCTTAACCCAAGGAAATTCAGGGTTGTCAGCTAGAACTTTGCAGTATTTGTTCAAGTCCATGCCGTTTACTCCTGGATTATCCATCCAGTATCGCAACGCTTTATTACGAACAAAAAGCCCAGTCCGCAACATCTCATCAAGGATGTGGTACTGGGCTTCTGTTCCTTTTAGCTTTGCTTCGTAAACTAGCATTTTATAGAAACGTGCTGTGTAAATATAGTAACATGATTTGTTAAAATTGGGTACATCGAGTACCCAATTTTAACCCGCCTTTCATCCCAACACCAAGCAGAAGCTGCTATGGTGTGGGTCTGACCAGCGGGTAGATAACTAGATTTAGTTCACCCCAAACGTATTAACTCACCTTGTGACCAAAATCACTTTGATGCACAAGTGAAGTCACATTTGCTCTAGCTCTTGAATCACTGCCCCAAAAGCTTACAGTCACTATAAGATAAACCCTCCTGTCACTTAATAGTTTTCAGGAATAATTCATAGTGAGAATATGGAGTTCTAGGGGTCAAGATGTCAGACAAGTCGCTTCTCCCACAAATTACTGTTAACTCAACTCAGGTTTTGACCCAGTTGAGTAGCGGACAGTTGCTGACGATCGATCCTCGTCGCCGGGGTGGATTGATCGTCTGCAAACGCCACCACGCAGAATTTGCGGGGCCAGGGTCAGCAGTCGGCGGTGTGTGCGACATAGACTGTCGCAAAGTCATTCCCGTTGGCGATCTCGCTTTGGCTCATCCAGAATCTTATCAAGAACGGCAGAAAGCTTATGCCATGAGGCAAAAGTGGTTCCGCTTCACTCAAAAGGCGATGGAGAGTTCAGTACCTCTACAGCGGGCACAGGCGATTTTATTCCTGCTAGATAAATATTTCGGCTCTGAAACTGTCAACCATCTGCCTGATGAGGTATTAGGTCAGCTGGTAGGAGTTTTGCCGAAAACTATGAAAATGGGACGCCAGTTTAGGGCGAATTTGCCCCAAAGCAAACAACAGGATGCCAAACTTGTGCGGGTGTGACCGATATTATTCTTGATAACGCTAGGCTAGAGCCAGCCAACCCCACACAAACACCGCAGTTGCCAAAAAGCTTAAAGACATCATTATACCGGCTGGCATGAATTTCCGGGTACGGATTAGACGGGTAATAAAAACTACTACCAAAACCGCTCCTATCACAATTGCTATTGCCAATCCTGTTTCCGGTTTTGTCGTGGCAAAAAACCATGCAACTAGAAGCGCTGCACCGCTAACCAGACCAGTAATTAGCGACATATTGCTTTTTGCTTTGATGTAGCCGAATACACCACCCAAAGCAACGGCTAAAGCATAAACTAGAATAGACCAGACTGCGATTCGATCCATATGGTTGATTTAATTAACCTTAATTAGGAGGTTAGGTGTTATGACTTTACACGATTTGGGAATGCTGTTGCTACTACTAAGCCCCGGTCTTTTACTTTCGCTTCTAATCATGGTTTCTTTCGCAGCAGGCGGTTGAGCGGTTCTGGCTGTTTGGAAAAAGTCTCGATCGCACACGCCGGTATAGCGATCGAATTCCAGACCCCTGTAAGGGACTTCCACTCACCTTGACAAGCCCCAACTTGCTGACTCTCTCTGTTGGGGCAAGTCAAGGAATCAGAGATTTTTTTTTACTACAGATGGAAGACAGATGCGTAGAGCATGATCGATCGAATGGGTAACTGGACTCAAAATCTGAAAGGATTGCTAAATTTGTTTTTGCAATCCAGCTGTCCTTTATGTCAGCGTCCGACGCCTAAAGAATTTTGTCCAGATTGTCAGCGACAACTAGAACGCTGTCAGATGCCCAAACCTGACAAGTTCTTTAGCACAGAACGGCCTGTTTTTGCTTGGGGTGTGTATGGAGGGGCGCTCAAACGGGCGCTAAAGGTACTCAAATACGAAAATCAACCCCAAGTGGCTCAGCCTTTGGGGTACTGGCTTGCGGAAGCTTGGCTGAAATCTTCTCTTGCTGCTGGTACAAAGCTGACGGTGGTGCCGATTCCACTTCATGCCAACAAGCAGCAGGAAAGAGGTTACAATCAGGCAGAGTTGCTGGCAGAAAGTTTTTGCAAGCTAACTGGGTTGCCTTTACAACGGCATGGCTTAGAACGGGTGCGCGATACGAAACCGCAGTTTGGCTTGTCTGCGGTAGAGCGAAAACAAAATCTGGCTGGGGCGTTTGTATTGGGAAAAGATTTCGATCGCACTCGTCCTGCTACACCGATTCTGTTGTTAGATGACATTTATACAAGTGGGGAGACTGTACAGTCTGCTACTGATACCTTGCGCCAACATAGAATTCGAGTGTATGGCATAGCTGCGATCGCGTCCCCACAGCAAGCTATTTCTTTTGAGCGCACTAAACCTGTAAACTAAGCCAGCAGACTACAGTCATCTGTAATAGCTGACACTCCGGGTCTTTCGGAATTATTATGCTAATGTTCAACATGAACATTTTTGTAGGACAGGGCATCATAAATATGTCGGTCATCCGAAAATTTTAATGATACCGTGTCCCTACTACAGTATATTTGACAGGAAAGAACCGTCAAAATTGACAAATTCGCTTTTTTTGCCAAAATATAGCGCTCCATCATGATTCACGCTTTTGCTGCTCGGTTTAGCCAAGTCCTGCTCGTTCCTGCAACCCTGTTGGCAGTTGGTATGAGTGCCATAACAGTTCGGGCTCAAAGCCAGTTGTATAACCCTATCACCTTACCTGCTAATAATGAAATTACGGACAACCTGTCGGACAAAGATATTCCCACCGGACAGGGCGGGTTTGCCCGCGACTATGTTGTGACTTTGACTGCTGGAGATAATTTAGCGATCGATGTGACGTCTGAAGGCTTTGACACCATTGTCACGTTGCTGGCAAAAAATGGCACGACGGTAGTAGAAAATGATGATGGGCCAGACGGCAGCACCAACTCGCTTCTGTTCACGCGCATTAAAGAGGCCGGGACTTACATTATTAGAGTGCGGGCTTTTGGTGAAACGGCAGGTGGTGAATTTAAGCTCAAGGTAACGCGCCTGCGACCGATTTAGCCTACATTCCGCACCCTCAACTGTCACACAACGAATTTTTGGGGACTGGTGACTGGTGACTGGTGACTGGGTAGAAGAATTTCGGTATTTAAATGTGCTAAAAATTACAAAATACGCGCTCTAAATTCCGAAAAAACCGAATGTGACAGTACAGGGTGCGGAATGTGGGTTTAGTCAAAAGTCAAAAGTCAAAAGTCAAAAGAAAAAAAGGGATCGGGGAAGAGGGGGAGAGGGGGATAGGGGAAATTTCAGATTTTAGATTTCAGATTTTAAATCTAAAATCTAAAATCTAAAATCTAAAATGACTGGGGGCATCATCCTTCTAAAGTCCGGTGAGGAGACAGAGTAATAACGCTTCAGTCCACTCCACGACAGCTCCATAAGTATCGCCGGTATGACCGCCTAATTTGTGATTAAACCAGGCACCCGTGAGAACGGCGATCGCACTTCCGCCGAAAGCCATACCAGCTGCTATCAACCAGTTGCGATCGTCCAAAATGAGTAAAAACCCGCTCAATCCTAGCAGCGCCAGGAATCCCGGCACCAGATCGTAGGCTGAATGGTTCGATTCCTTGTGAATTGCCCCTTTACCTGTGGGCTTGAGGTAGGGATAACAAATAATTGCCACCAATTGCCCCCAGCGTCCCCAGCCCGCCGCTGCCATCAAAGCCAACCAGCGGTGGGATTCGATGTCTGCCAGGGCAGATGTTTTGAGTAGCAAGAGTGCGATCGCCGCCATCGCGCCAAAAGCACCCGTAACGCTGTCAGACATTACCTCAAGGCGACGTTGCGGATCTGGCACCGCCAGTCCATCAGCAGTATCCATTGCACCATCAAGATGCAGTCCGCCCGTCAGGGCAATTCCAGCCACCACTACCAAGGCAGACTTAGTGAATGCGGGCATACCCAGCAGATGCAGCCCAGCATCCAGCAGCCCCAAAATTCCCCCAATCATCAGTCCGACGAGTGGTGCGAGGCGGGCTATGCCCGGAAAAGCCAGCGTCCAAGAGGTTGGGACGGGCAGACAAGTATAAAAAGCGATCGCAGCAGCAAGCGTACTTGTCTGCTGATGCCAAAACCGACCAACCCCTTTAACCCACCGTCTATTACTCATACTTAATTACCTATAATGCTCTCGATCACTTGCTGCCACATTTTCGCGTCCGGGTTGTTCATGGTTCATGGTTCATAGTTAATTGCCATGAACTCTCATAAGTGAAAAATGTCAATCTCAGACCAAATCCGCAACGATTACCCCCCTTATGTCTCTAGGCTGTAGAGACAATTCATGAATTGTCCCTACAATGTTTAGGCCAAAAATTCTCATGGGGTAACCAACCCGGATTTGGTATCAGGCCGCGCAAAGTATATTTTGCCAGCATATCAAAGGGCAAAACAAAGATAAGAATTGTAATTTGCATTTTCCCCCGCTCACCCGCTCACCCACTGACCCCCTCCCATCTGCACTTACTTTTACCTGTTGAGTCCGCGCATTCAGTATTTCCCGCAGTGAATTACGTAAATTTAATGATGGGTTGCTTAAAAAATCTAGGATAAGATAGTCTCGTCCATTCTGCCTGTCTAGCAGGCATTCGCAAAATCTTTGTTGAGATTGCCAGCAAATTTCATTTTTTCTCACGATTTTTACACTTGAGCTGCCCCTAACCTTATATACCCGCTGGCAAGTATTTATTTAATTTATAGGTCGCACGCTTTCTCTCTCAAAGATTAAGTTGGTATGTAGGGCTTGACCCTGCTGTTGCATTTAACCATTTACTGTCAATATGAAGGCTCATCGAGACCAGAGGCATTTTACTTATGAGTCAAGATCAATTTCCTACCCAGCTGCCTGCCCCCTGCATTATAGATACCGGGGTTATCATTCACAAGTTAGATATGCGGAGAATTTTAACGGATTTGCACCATGTCCGTTATCTCCACATCCAGGACGATCGTTTACACAGTGAGGGAGAAGGGTATGTGCTGGACGTTTTTGCCGATGACCGTCGGGCAACTGTAGTTGCCAACCATGCGCTTTATCTCAACGTCTATAGTTTTGATTACCTAGAGCTGCAACAGTCGCCAGAGTGCGAATGTTATTTCGATCTGGTGCAAGAGAATCGCCGATTGCGACTTATTCCGCTCTCGAATCCGCTGCAAGAAAGAGGAACTGAGAATTTAAACGATGCTGACCTGGAAGCTGTCGTGGATCAAGTCCTTTCAGCTAAGTGGGATCTTAATATTGACGATGATAGCGATTACTCGTTTTAAGTGTTTGGATTGAATTAACTTTGAGTTCCAGTTTTAAATTTCAATGTCAGGCTTGCTGCTCCCATACCCAGGCGCGAGCTGGAGTGTTTTCGACGCCTCACGGGCTGGTAGAAACGCCTCGTTTTATGCCGGTGGGAACGTTGGCTAATGTCAAAACTGTGACAGCGGCTCAATTGCAGGCTACAGGGGCGCAGATGGTGTTAGCGAATACTTATCATCTGCATCTCCAACCGGGAGAAGGTATTGTGGCAGGTGCTGGTGGTCTGCATCGGTTTATGGGGTGGGATGGGCCGATGCTGACGGATTCCGGCGGCTTCCAGGTATTCAGTTTAAGCAAAATGCGTAAAATCACGGAAGAGGGGGTAACTTTCCGTTCTCCTCGTGATGGAAGACTTATTGAATTGACGCCGGAGCGATCGATCCAAATTCAAAATACGCTGGGTGCTGATGTAATTATGGCGTTCGATGAGTGTCCGCCTTATCCCTGCGAACGGGAAGTTATGGAGGCGTCTGTAGCCCGCACTTACCGCTGGTTGGAACGGTGTATAGGGGCTCATCAGCGTGCCGATCAGGCTCTGTTTGGGATTGTTCAGGGAGGTGTTTATCTGGATTTGCGACAGCAAGCTGCTGCATCTTTGGCCCAGTTGGATTTACCTGGTTATGCGATCGGCGGTGTGAGTGTGGGGGAACCCCCAGAATTGATTGAAAAGATCGTCAAAGCTACGACACCCCTGCTACCGCCAGAAAAGCCTCGTTATTTGATGGGGATCGGTACTTATCGAGAAATGGCACAAGCTATAGCTGCTGGTGTGGATCTGTTTGACTGCGTGATTCCGACGCGGTTTGGGCGTCACGGTGCTGCTTTGGTACAGGGGGAACGCTGGAACCTGAGAAATGCTCAGTTTCGGGAAGATTTTACGCCTTTGGATGCTAGTTGTGGTTGTTATACCTGTCAGAACTTCAGCCGCGCTTATTTGTGTCATTTGGTGCGAGCAAAGGAGATTCTAGGTTACACTCTGTTGTCGATTCACAATCTCACGGAACTGGTGAGCTTTACCCAGCGGATACGAGAGGCGATTTTGTGCGATCGCTTTACGACGGAATTTGCCCAGTGGCTTGCTCCCGCAGCGGCATCAGTGTGAGCTGCCCATGTTAAGATCTATGGCGATTATGAAATTTGTGTTGGATAGGAAGGTTAATACATGGAAGCGGCGCTCTTGTTAGCAAAACTGCCCGAAGCTTTTTCAGTCTTCGATCCCCTGGTAGACGTTCTACCTGTCATTCCCGTGTTTTTCCTGCTGCTGGCTTTCGTTTGGCAAGCGGCTGTTGGTTTCAGATAAGCCGATATATAGTATCACCGAAAAACAAAAGGGTGGCTATTCCAGAAATGGGGTAGCCGCTTTTTTTGGTCCGATCGCCACCCAGAAACCCGGTTTCTTCAAGAAACCGGGTTTCTTATTGGATTTTGGATAAACATCTACATCTCCCTGACGTAATCCAGTTTTAATTTGTCGAGCTAATATCCAAATTTTCAATGCTTGCAATGCTCTCAAGATATCCAAAGATACTTGCAAATAGAAGGAATTAATGGTAACTTAATAAAAATCAGCACTAATACAGACAGATTACCTTTTTCAATTATAACTAATCCGGCGGGAAGCGATCGACAAGTTGCTCTCAACGGTTTTCATCAAGGCGTAGTTGTTCAGATTGAAACTGAATTAGGAAGAATTGAAACAGTTTTTGATAACCTATATCCTGACGGAATTCCTAAACAGGAGTGGCTCAATAGTTTTGGCGGGCCTTTGGTAGAAGATTTTAATGGCAAATTTACGGTGACGGAAACACAGCTTTAATTTGGCTATAATTTATATAGTTGATAAATTGAATAGGGAGAGGTTCGCGATGGATTATCTAGGTAATGTGCTAGAAAAAATAAAAAAGAAACCTGCCGCCTATTTGGGTAGACCCTCAATCGTTTGTCTTCAGGCTTTTTTATCGGGATATAATGTAGCGCAGTACCAACTTGGTGTACCTTTAACAGCAGAAAACCCGCTGGATGGATTTCAAGAATGGATTCAGCAAAAATTTGGGATGGAATCTTCTCAATGTTGGGCTAACATAATTTTGTTCTTTTCTCAGGATGAGAGGGATGCACTAGATAGATTTTTTGAATTATTTGAAGAATTTCAACAATAGGAAAAAAGTTCGGCAAGTACTGTTTTTGATAGGGAGATACTGTTATGATAGAATTGAGTGTCGCTGATTTTGAGGCAAGTCTGAATCAAATTCTCAGTCAGGTGGAACGGGGAGAAGAAGTGATTATTACTCGTCAAGGAAAGGCGATCGCTAAATTATCTACTATTGGGCAAGAATTAATCGATCGCTCAAACGTTCCTGGAAAGATTAAGGGAAAGCTGAAATCCCGATCTCAGCTGAGGAGAAACCAACCAATAGCTGCAACCAGTAGCCTAGAAACTTTGCAAACTCTACGCAGTGAGGCTAGGTATTGATTTATTTAGATACCAGTTTTCTAGCTCCCTTTTATATCCACGAAGCTACTAGCGATCGCGTTGAGAATGTGTTGCTGGCTGTTCCTGCTGGTGAATTAGCTATTAGTGATTGGACGCGGGTGGAGTTTGCTAGCCTATTAACCCGTCGAATTCGCATGGGAGAATTAACCCAGGAAATAGTAGAAGAAACCATGAGAGCGTTTCAGGCTGATGTTGCGGAATTTTATGCCATATTTGAAGTTAACACAGAGGATTTCGAGCGAGCAACTCAGTTTTTGTTGCAAGGCAATACGGGGTTACGCGCTGGCGATGCACTGCATTTAGCTATTGGCTACAATCGTAAGGTAGAAAACATTTTATCGCTAGATCGGAATCTAATTGCTGCTGCCCAAACTTTGGGAATAACTGCTAGTTCTGGTGGAGTGTATGAGATATAAAAAAAATTAATAATTCCCTAATAATCTGGGGGTGAAGGGATGGGTGCGATCGCACTTAAATTAAAGAATAGGAAAGGAAGTGCGATCTTTTCAGCCAACTCACTTTCAATACACAGTTAATGCGATCGCTTCTTTACATCAGGCTGTAGGGTGCGTCAGCCGCCCAAAATTAGTGATACTCTCCAAAATTTGGCGACCTGACGCACCCTACTTAATATAATTAGCAACTTGAGTTAGTATAATTAAAAAGAGATTAGTGAGTTAGGAGCAATTTATGAATGTATCGTTAAGAGGAGAGCTAGAACAGTTTATCGACGAGCGGGTAAAAAGCGGTAGATATTCATCTGCTGATGAGGTGGTAGAAGAAGCGTTGTGGCTATTGAGGGAACGCGATCGCACTCAGTCAGAGCATTTGGCCGAATTGAAGGCAAAAATCAGAGAAGGTATTGAAGAACTCGATCGCGGTGAAGGAATTGATGGGGAAGAGGTATTTGCCGAACTTGAGGAAGATAGTCGGCGAATTGAAGCGGAAATGGCACAACTAGAGCAAGCTAAATAATGAGTCGATATATCTTAGCTCCTTCAGCTAGATTAAACTTGAGGGAAATTAACACATATCTGACGAGGAGAAATCCTCAAGCTGCTAGAAGTCTGAGGGAGAAATTTAAACAACAGTTCAAGCTGTTGGCTGATTTTCCAGTAATGGGTCAAAATCGTGATGATTTGCAGTCAGGACTGCGAAGTTTTCCTGTGGATAATTACTTGATATTTTATCGCCAGGTTGCTGGCGGTGTTGAAATTGTGCGGGTTGTCAGCGGCTACCGCGATTTAGAAATCCTTTTTCCAAATCAAGATGCTGGTGAAGAAGAATAAAGTTTCCCGAAAAGCGATCGCACTTTGGAGGATGAGAGAAAATGGCTTTTGTCAGCTACGCGATCGCACTTGGATTAAAGGATAGGAAAGGGAGTGCGATCGAACTTTTCAGCCACTTCACCTTCTACACATTTGAATTGTAGCAAAAACCTAGTTATTATTATTGTCTTCAATATCTAATTCTTGGATTGATAGTTCTGAAGGTAGCGGTACAGTTATTTGTAGAAACACTTTGATGTTATATTTTTCATAAAATATATTAGTTATATTAACTGTACTATTTTCGGGTAAACAATTACTAACTGGCATCTTAGAAGAAGACTGACTTTTATATCCTGCATCATCAAGCCATTCAGTAATATTTCGCCAGTTTTCTATCTTTTCGTTACATTTATCCACCAAACTTTTAACGTACCTATAAATACTGGCACAGAGATCGGTTTCAACTCCCTTAGTATTTTTACCTAGTTTTTCCGCTATTTCAGTGGGACTATGACCACAAAGTAACCCCCGCAGATGTAGCTTTTCAACGGGGGTGAGGCGCTTTCCCTTCACAGATGCCAAGTCTGCGTACAGAGTTTCTAAGTCCCAGTGGTTTGCCGCTTGGGTAAACTGCTCGTCAGTAGATGCCATAGATGGGGGGGTATGAAAATTACTGATGAGATTCTAACATATTTCCTGATGTATATCAGGAAATAGCTGAGCTTGGCTATATTACAATCAGGTTAATGGCTAAAAACTTATAAACCGATTTTGACAGGAGCAACAAGGCATTAACAAGCTTAAAAGTATCAATTGTTACATTTTAGTAAGGTCAATCAGCAAAAGCCAGTCATTTATGCAGGTGGTTTATGGGCTTATTCGATAGACGAAAACCTAAACAAAAAAAACAAAAAAACCTACATGATATGGAAGAAGAAGTTATTAAAGTTTCCGATGATATCCAATTAACAGTAAGAGGTATTCCTTCAGACTTAGAACCAGAAAAGCGTAAGGCAATATTTGAAAGCTTAATACGCAATACGATTTCACGTCTTCCCGAACGTGCATATAACCCAGGTGAAAATATTTACCAAGGTAAAGCAAGTTTACGAATTAATGATGAGATGTGCGACATTGTTTATTCACTAGATGCCATTCGCGTGTTAACTGCATTAAAAGTCTACAAAGATGCTTTTGACCTTATAAATTCAGGAGCAAGAGAAGGGATTTACGATCCCGATTTGGCTAAATTGACAGCCGATTACATCAAACAATCAGCTTGGGAGGAAGTGCAGTCAGTAAAAAAACATAATCACAATTCGGCACTAATAATACAGCAAATTGACGAAAACATGGAAGTTGCGATTGAAGGACTTCCTGAATCGATAATAACGCCAATAATTCGGACAGAGGTAGTTTCAAAATTAGTCAAAGATAACATTCCACCAGGCTCTAGTAGTTTGCCATCGGCAATCATAGATAATTCAAAAACTACTACCTTGAAAATTGGTAGCCAACTCTATGAGGTTCATTATGTATTTCGCGCCAAACGCCATCGCTCAAATTGATAATGCAGTTGATAATTCAAAGTAAAATAACATCATAGTTGATAAGGATTAGCGAAAATGGATAACTCCGTTGTTAGAGAGCAAATTGGCACTGGTCTTGAAGTGATAATGGAAGGACTCCCTCAATCTGTAATGACACCAGCAGTTCAGGCACAGGCGGCTTTAGCATTAGTTAAGCATGGCATTCCGGCAGCGGGTAGTTATACTGCCGGAGTTATAGGGGGAATACGATACGCTACGTTAAAGGTTGGTAATGAATACTATAAACTGAAGTATTCATTTATTGTTATGCGTGCTATTACTGCTCTTGAAATTTTTAATGAAGCTACTCAATGGATTGAGTTTCAGAAATTGAAAGGAAGTGTAGATCCAAAACTGGCAGACCTAACTACAAAATATTTGTATGATCAACTAGACCAAGAGTTCAAAAAGTTTTTAAATGGGTAAAAAATGGCGACAATAACTATAAAATTAGGAAATGAAGCCGACTTAATTATTGATGAACCAAACTCAGCATCTTCCGGGGATCGTGCCATAATTGTTACTTCAGCAATTGCCCAAGCTTTTTCAGATTCAACAAGCCTAAGCCCTTCTACACGAACTGGATTCTTGCCGATTACAATCGGATCTAAAGTTTTCCGTATTTATTATGAACTCCGAGTCAAACGGATAATGAATGCTTTGACTGCATATTCTGAAGCAATTAGTCACATTGAACAAAATCCTCATCTTTACGACCAGCGTTTGGCTCGTAAAGCAATTGAAGTTTTGCGGGAGTGTTACAATGACCGCCTGGGATGATAATTTACGCAAGGCAATAATTTTAGCAGCATGAGCGATAGAGATAGAATAAATAAACTATTAAAAGTTCTTCGAGAGGGATCGGAAGCTGTTCGTCGTAATCCCAGCGATAATAACTATAAGCGTTTTGAAAAGGAAATTGAAAGAGCGGGTCAAAGAACAAACCCTTGGCGTTGGGTTATAGGTTTGACTGTTTCCGGCATAGTTGCTTTATTATTTATTTATATAGTGAAACAATCTCATAAAAATTATTCGCAAAAAAATAATAAAAATTATTCTTTTAATTTCCCTATGACTGCTTGCGGAGATAAAACATCTGGCGGTACTAACAGATGGTATCCTATTTATATCAATTACAACCAACAAGATTTAATAAGAGTCCGTAAGTATTTTTGCTGTGATGCGTTTTACGATCCTGCTGTTGGTAAAATTCAAATAGCTTCATTTTATAATCGCTCAATAGCGGAGCAACTTGTCACGAAATTGAAAGCTGGTAATTTCAAAAGTGCCAAAGTGGGGGTCGGGGATGTGGTAACTACGTCACCATCTTCCAGTCAGAATAATTGCAAATAGTAATTGACCAAACTGAAAATATCTTAGTTTCCATATTGGAGAAATGCGATCGCACCTCATCCACCCTACCCAATCCCGCTAACTTTCTCTCTCCTACCTTCTCTAATTTCCCGCATCCGTTATTGATATTTTAACGCGATCGCCTCTCACTTTTGTAGTAAAATAAAAGTGCGATCGCACAGCCTACCATAGATATTCGCATCTTCTTCAAGCTGAGACAACTTTATCAGTTACCATGCCGCATTTTTCTGAAGAGTCCTCTATTTTATTAGCTGTTATTTCCTGGCGAATAGACTCAGTAATCGCGTCTATTACCCTCAATCGCTCATTCATTGATAACTCTAGAACTGGTTTCACCAATTTTTGCCAAGATAAGCCTTCTATATTTTCAAAAGACATATCTGTCATACCTGGGGAAGAAGTAGGTGAAACATTTTGCTCCAGAATTTTTTCTAAATCTTTACGGAGTGCCTCTAAAAACTTACAATCATTTCCCAGATCGGAAGCTTCATCTTCATCCTCATCTTCAATAACTTCGATCCGTTCTTCGTAACTATCGATCAGATGATCGATCGCTTCTATGATAAACCGGATGTCTTTAAATGAAAGATTCATATCAAATACCTTCATAACAATAAATTTTACTCAAACTTGACCCCTCTCTCCCTCGAAAAGCAAAATTTCCCTCTGATTCTGCTTAACTTATTTTATAGAAAGACGCGCCCATCAGTCGAAGGGCAGCTTTATATTCATCCATCGGCATTGGGTAACTCGGTGTCCATAACCAGTGGTCTTCGCGATCGTTCACTAATTTTAGTTCAGCCGTAATTTCAGTACCACTATCTAATTTCCACCAATTTTTACCATTTCCTAGAGTAGCAAATGTTGAGATTCCACCTGACAATCGACCTCCTTCTAAAGTAGGCAAAACCCACAGTTGACCTTCCTCTTCGTAAATATCGAGATCAAACCACTTGGAATATCTTCAATATAGATAATCTCAGCAATATCCTCAATTGTAACTCGATCGTGAATTTGAGCCTCAAAATAAAAGTGCTGCTCCTTAGCCTCCATTAAATCTGCTAAACTCGTAGCAGACGCTATAGCTTCTAGCCGCAACTGTAGATTTTCAGCATTACCTACAATATCTTCCCAAGAAACGAAAGATGCAATGTTAGCAGCCTCAAACATAGAAGGTTGCCTTAATCCTTCTCCACATTTTTCTATTGCTTGCTCTCGGCGTAATTCTAATTCGCTTACCCTGATGTAAGATTGTCCCCTGTCCACTACCTATTTTCCTAATTTACAGCACACCACAACTTGCCATGAACTTTTGGCAAGATGAGGCACATTTTAGCACTTGTTTTTCTCCTCCTCATCCATTTTACGGTAATATTCCTGCATTTCCGCATCAACTTCCCGCCGATAAGCTTCCATCTCAGAAACCATATCATTAAAAAGAGGATTATCCTTATACATCCCCGCAAACTTTATCCAAGGATTTTCTGATTTAGGTAAAGCCATTTGTTGCACAACAACTTCAGCATTTTCTAACCGCGCTTTTAAAAGCTGGTGTAAGGGCGAAGCACTTGGCTTTGTTATCTTATTGGTAATCACCAAAAATATCAGCGTAAGTGCTTCGCCCCTACCCAGTCCCCACCCCTAAAACAATAATGTTCAGGCGGGGTTTGGGGGTGCAAACACCTTTTGGAAAGCAGGTCGTTCGGATAGACGCTTCATGTAATCCAAGACATCTGGATAAGCACTCAAATCAAGCTTCAGCATCATCGGAATGTAGGCTAAAGTTGCCCCAACTGCCACATCTGCGACACTGAACTCTTCGCCAAGGAGATAAGGTTGCTGCTGAAAGATTTCATTCAATGCAGCCATGAGGATGGGCATTTCGCGATCGCGGTTGGCTTCCACAAAAACTCCCATCGCCAATGTGGAATTGGCAAACAACACCCATTGGGCGATCGCAGCCTTATACTCAGGCCCGACTGGGATATTGCCATATTTTTCAGCCAGATAAAGCAAAATTGCCCCTGACTCCCAAAGCTTCAAATCCCCATCCACTATGCTGGGAACTTTGCCGATTGGGTTAATCGCCAGGTATTCAGGCTGGCGGTGTTCCCCTTTTTGCATATCCAACATGACAAATTCGTAGGGAACACCCAATTCTTCCAGATACAATTGCACAATTGAAGCCCGACTGCGGGCACCGCCATATAGTTTCAACATCTTTCAACAAAATTGATTTACTAACGAGATTACGGATTGGGGGATTGGTAACTGGGAATTTAAGATTGAATTTAAATCTAAAATCTAAAATTGCCCAGTCCCTTTCAGAGTACTTTGTGAGTGTATTCGTGCTGTTTCACATTATCCTCTGTTCTCACAATGTGCTGAGAATTCAGCACGCGCTTGCGTTCGACAGAGTAGTTAAAGTCCTGGCGAGTAGTACCTTGCGGAATATGGGTTTGGGCAACGGGACGACGCTTGTAAGTGCGGACTGCGGCTAGGGCCCGTTCCACAAAGTCATCGCAGAACTGAGCCGACTGTGGAAATTCGGCTGGCTTTTGGGGTGTATCGCCTGCTAGTACCGCTCCCCAGGTCGTAGCGCAAGCCATTTGGTAAGAAGTAGGAATTCCTTTTACCAGGGCTTCCAGCGCGGCTGAGGGGATAGGCTCCACAATTGGAACTTGATGAACTTCTCCGTCTTCTTTAATAAAGCAGGTTGCCAAGCCGAGTACCAGGTAGTCATCTGCCGATACATCAGGGGCATTAGGATGCAGGGAACCAGTTTTCATCGTTCAAAGGATCGACAGTTGTATACCGTTGGATTTTACCGCTCAAAAGGTACAGTCGAACTTTCCGGATCTGTGGTACAAAGTGGCGATATACATTTCTGGGGGTTTGATGGTGTCTTGAGCCGTTTCGGGAATGCCTGACTTCGTGACTGTAGCTTGTACTTGGTAGACAAATTTGAAATTGACCACCAGTGTCATCGCTTGTTGAACAGATTAGCTACAATGTCCGTTTATCTTACTTAAGACACATCAGCAAGTGACACAACAGACAGATGATTTTGGGCAAGAAATTCATAAAGTGATGGTGTAGAGCCAAAAGTAGCGTTAAGGATCGCAAGGTCGCATGAAAGCTCGCTGTTTCCTAAAAAATCAAGATTGTTCTAAAAATCGGTGTCGATCGAATGTTGCACCAACATCGGCGGTGTCTCGTTCTAACCCCCGCGATTCTCAAAAGCGTCAAGGGATCGAGCTGAAAATGATTTACAGCCAAGGAGCTACGCAAATAGAGCCTGACTGGACTGGCTTACGCCGGGTCGCTCGCGATCGAGCGCAACAAGGCGATTACGCCCAGGCGATCGAGATTATGAACTGTTTGATTGACCGCAATCCCAGCGATGCCAATGATTATAACAATCGGGGGCTGGTTTATTTCCAGAGCGGTCAACTGGCGTCGGCGATCGCAGATTACGATCGGGCCATTCAACTCAATCCCCATTTGGCGGGTGCTTACAACAACCGGGCCAATTATTATGCCCAGCAAGGACAATTAATCGAAGCGATCGCAGACTACGATCGGGCTATCGACCTCAATCCAGTTCATGTCCGGGCTTGGATTAACCAAGGCATTACGTTTAGAGACCTAAAATTATACGAGCGAGCGATCGATAATTTTGACTTTGCGCTGCGACTGGGCCAACTAAAAGCTCACATCTGGGCAGAACGCGGTCGAACCTATCATCTGATGGGCGACTGGAATTATGCTCTAGCCGATTACCGACGCGCTTTAGAGGAATTACCAGTCAGTCGTCGTCGTCAGCAAGTAGAAACTTGGTTAAACGAGCTACTCAGTCCTTTACAATTCGGGCCGGAGAATTAAAAATTAAAAATGCAAAATTAAAAATCATTAACCTAGAGAAGTATCAAACCCCTAACTTTATCCAGGTCAGAAAAGGGAAGCGTTCGCTTCCCTTTTCTAATTTTTTTGCCCCTGACATGGGTGTACTCTTTACTTTGACACTCCCACACAATCAAGGATGTGGGATTCTTAAGACATTTCAGTCGTCAACCCTTAAGGGGATGAAGCCGTCTGTCCTGCTTCATCGGCATCGTTGGTATCCTTGTCTAGCAATACAATATTACGCCTTGTAGGATCGACTCGATTGCTCAGATCCTGCATATTAGTTTTTGTTTGCTTTGGATCGAACAAATTCCCAAAATTGGTTTGCAAACGATTTACTCGTTCTTCTGTTTGCTTCACTTGCACTCTGATTTCCTGCAACTTGCCTTGCACGGATTTGTGATAAGGCAACAGTTGTACTAGAGCCACAATGGCTGCTGATGAGAGTATGACATTAACCGCCAACTTGGCGGTTGTTTCCAGAGCTAGAGCAGTAGTAGCCTGATGTTGCTGGCGTCGCCGACGAGGGCGAGCAACTCTACGGGGTTCTATAGGTTGCAGAGGTGGTCTTGACGGTTGAATGGCGTTCATGATCCTGATTGTGAAGCTCAAAGAGTGGGCGATTGCGCTGTCCCGTTCAGCTGCACCGCAGTAAGCTAGCAGCAGCGTCCATACTAGCAGTTGAACGCTGCTGCTACCAGACTGTTTACACCCTAAGGTGGCTCACGCCTGGAAATTTTGCTTTTGATTAAGCGGACGGGCTAGGAGCCCCATCCCAGAGGTGCCAAAAAGGCACCTCTGGGCAAGTTCGGTAAGGTCGGCTATTGCGTCCCATTACCTCACCAGTTGTTTACTTATACAGTTCCGTTGCAAGACGGAAAGCCAGAATGCCTGGAATCAGTGCCACAACGAGGGCCACGAAAACTTGGGTATCGGATAAAGACATAATTTGCTTGTCTCCTAAAATCTAGGGCTTGTTCGTTCACCAATTTCAGCCAAAGAAGCCCCTTGATGGAATAGGTTGTAACAAGTTGCAACAAAAGCTAAGCTAGAAGCAGTGGTGCAGAGGAACAGAGGGGCAGATCTTGGTGTCCCTGGTTTGCTCTACGCTAAAATTGATCTTCTAGCTTCAGATTGGTTAACACGGCCTAAGTTTGCCTAGATTAAAACCATTGGCTGGTTGCTCTTGTTTTATAATTTTCCGGTTCAAAAAATAGTTAATGCTTGACCAAGTAATAAATTCTCCCTTCAATCAGGGAATTGAGACTCTGCTGGTATTGCTGATTTTAGTGACCCTAGAGGCAGTGCTGTCGGCGGATAACGCGATCGCCCTTGCCGCTATCTCCAAAGGTTTGGAAGATGCCAAGCTTCAGCGTCAAGCGCTGAATTTGGGCTTGCTGGTGGCTTACGTGCTGCGAATGAGTCTGATTTTGACGGCAACCTGGGTGAAGCAGTTTTGGCAGTTTGAGCTGTTGGGTGCTGCCTACCTGCTGTGGCTGGTGTTTCAATATTTTACTTCTAAAGAGGACGAGGATGGCGAACACCACGGGCCTCGCTTTGCCACGCTGTGGCAAGCTATCCCGATGATTGCCTTGACCGATTTGGCATTTTCGTTGGATAGTGTGACAACTGCGATCGCTGTTTCCAAAGAAACCTGGTTGGTTTTGACTGGTGCAACGATCGGCATTATCGCGCTGCGTTTTATGGCAGGATTGTTCATCCGCTGGCTGGATATATTTGAGCATCTGGGGGATGCAGGATATTTTACAGTTGGTTTGGTAGGATTGCGCTTGCTGGCGAGAGCGTTTAATGAGGACTTAGTACCGCCTGAGTGGTTGATGATTAGTGCTATTGCATTAATATTCGTTTGGGGATTTTCTCAGCGCACTGTCCCCGACTCGAAACCAGAAACCGATACCGAAGACGTAGAGAAGCAAGAGTCGATTCGGTAAGTGAGTTAAATTTAAGGTAATTTCACCCTTTCCAAAACCCGGTTTCTCTGAGAAACCGGGTTTTTCCACAAGCAAATCGCCCGCTGCCTCTCATGCTGGGCTACACTTACAAAATGCAAAAGTCTGCTGGAGGAGGTGATGGTTGAAATTTTTACCGCAGATGAAAGCAGATAAACGCAGATAAACGCAGATAAATACTGAATCAGTCAGCGTCACTGAAATCTTTGCCTTGAACTCTCATACCTATTTAATTCCTGTTTTTTGGAGTTTTCTATCCAGTTTGAGTTGCGCTAAACGTTGTTCATATTTCTGGTCTATTTCCAATGTCAGATCGCAAAGTTCCTTTGCTTTCTGTTCGGTAATTTTTGCCATTTCAAGAATTTCTGCTAATTCGGTTAGCTCTTTTTCAGTCATTAATGGATCTGTCATTATCGTTTCTCAAAACGATTTTTGAGTCTATTTGCATTTATTTTAACTTCCTTCAAGACTCCATTCCCCATTCCCCATCGGGTTTGATATCGCACTTTACCCCTTACCCCTGCCCCAATCTATTTTAAATCAGAGAATCAGGATCTAAACCGAGCGATCGCAATCTTTCTGCCAACATTTGTGCGCGTCGTTCCGCTTGCAAACGGCCTTCTCTTTCTTCCCGAACAAGTTCTTCAGGTGTCAGAAATCTTTGTCCTTGTTCGTCATACCAGTACAACCAATCCCGTCTTATTCCCTGATAAGTTCCCTCTTCCCGTCCAATTCCTAAACCAATTTCTGGCATCCAAACTGGATTTTCTGGCAAATATTCATAAGCACCATCAACCAAGCGGTATACTTCCAAAGGTGGTTTTCTACGGCGACGCGGATTATAAACTGCATAGTACAAAACCCCTAATTCGGCATACTTCGCCTTCTTGGTGGTAAATTCACCCCGGTAAGTACCCGAAATAACTTCCAGCGCAAAAATAGGTGTCTTTTTTTCTTCCCATATCGCATAGCTGGCACGCAGTTCTTCTTCATCGACAAAACGCTCAACACCTAAACTGAGAAATCCATCTGGAACGATAGGAGGTGACTGGGAATTGTAGTAAATCCCCATATCAACACCAAAAAACCAATCCATGCGGTTTGCCCACAATAAAGCTAGGATTGCTTTGAGCAAACTGGGAATTAAATCTTGCAGTTCGTTATCCACAGGAGTATCATCAGAATCGGGCAGATCTTCGGCAGAAGGCCAGCGCATTTTCGGATCGTAATTAAACATAACAAATTTCGCCAGAGCTAATGAAATTTTAGCTGGTAAACTTAAGTTGGAACTGCGATCGCACTATTCTTATCTTAATCTTACCGCAATAAAACCGCCAAAAAAAAAGAATGCCACCGTAACGGCAGCATTCTCAATTAAATAAACTTAAATTACTCGTACAACCAAGAAGTCAGACTGGGTTGCCAACTCACCAATTCCTCATCCTTAAACCAGAGACTAACTTCGTGACGAGCAGTTTCAACTGCATCCGAACCGTGGATTAAATTACGACCCACACTGACGCCGTAATCGCCGCGAATCGTTCCCGGTTCAGCTGTTAGCGGGTTGGTAGCACCGATGAGTTTGCGTGCTGACGCCACCACCCCATCGCCTTCCCAAACCATAGCTACGACGGGGCCAGAGGTGATAAAATTAACCAATCCTGGGAAAAAAGACTTTTCCCGATGCACGTCATAGTGCTGTTCGGCGAGTTCGCGGCTGACCTTCATCAGCTTCAAACCAACCAGGGTGAAACCTTTGGCTTCAAGACGACGAACAATCTCACCTACGAGTCCTCGCTGTACGCCGTCCGGCTTGACTGCTAAAAATGTGCGTTCCACTACAACACTTGCTCCCAAAATTCCTTCTCAGGGTATCGTAAAGCAATTGCAGTCTGTTTTTTGCTAAATTCTGCCGATCGAATTGCGAAAACCAGTCAGCTACTTTTGAGCGAATACGCTAGATTTGTTAATCGGTAATTGTTGCAAGGGGGGAAAAGCATGACAGTACAGCCGATCGCAGATGGAACGATATTTGAAGAAAGAGTGCCAAAATCAGCATTAGCAGAAGCAGAGCCAAGAGAACTTCTGCCAACAACCAGAGAAGTTTCCAGACAGTGGACAATTGAGGATAGCGAAGCGCTTTACCGGATTCAGGGTTGGGGTGAGCCCTACTTTTCCATTAACGCCGCAGGTCGGGTGACAGTTTCTCCCAAAGGCGAACGCGGTGGTTCTTTGGATTTGTATGAACTGGTAAACGCGCTCAAGCAGCGTAACTTGGGATTACCGTTGCTAATCCGCTTCTCAGATATTTTAGAAGACCGGATTGAGCGGTTGAATGCTTGCTTTGCCAAAGCGATCGCTCGCTACAATTATTCAGGGGTCTACCGGGGCGTGTATCCAGTCAAGTGCAACCAGCAAAAGCACCTACTGGAAGACTTAGTAAAATTTGGCAAACCCCATCAATTTGGCTTAGAAGCCGGTTCCAAACCAGAACTGATGATTGCCCTGGCGATGTTGGATACACAAGGCGCACTGCTGATCTGCAACGGCTACAAAGACCAAGAATACATCGAAACTGCAATGTTAGCCCAACGGCTAGGGCAAACCCCCATAATTGTCCTAGAGCAGGTAGAAGAAGTGGATCTGGTGATTCACGCCGCCAACAACCTGGGCATTAAACCGATCGTCGGCATCCGCGCTAAACTAAGTACTCAAGGCGTGGGACGCTGGGGAACTTCTACTGGCGATCGGGCCAAATTTGGCCTCACCATTCCCGAAGTAATCCAGGCTGTTGACAAGTTGCGGGAAGCTAATCTGCTAGATTCCTTGCAACTGCTGCATTTCCATATTGGCTCTCAAATTTCCGCCATTCACGTCATCAAAGACGCCATCCAGGAAGCTAGCAAAATCTACGTCGAGTTAGCCAAGCTGGGAGCTAATATGAAATATTTGGATGTCGGCGGCGGTTTGGGGGTAGACTACGACGGTTCCCAAACCAACTTCTACGCTTCCAAAAATTACAATATGCAGAACTATGCCAACGACATCGTGGCAGAGTTGAAGGATGCTTGCGCCGAGCATAATTTAGGAGTTCCCACCTTGATTAGCGAGAGTGGGAGAGCGATCGCATCCCATCAATCCGTGCTAATCTTTGATGTCCTCAGCACCTCCGATGTCCCCTTTGGGTCTCCCGAACCGCCACGCGAGGGAGAACCACCCATTGTTTGGAACCTGTGGGAAACCTATCAATCGATCAACACCGAAAATCATCAAGAAGCATATCACGACGCCACTCAGTTCAAAGAAGAAGCGATCAGTCGATTTAACTTAGGGATTTTGCGCCTCACCGAACGCGCCAGAGTAGAGCGGATATACTGGGCTTGCTGCGAAAAAATTCTCGCGATTACCAGACAGCAAGATTACGTTCCCGACGAGCTGGAAGACCTGGAAAAAATTATGGCTTCCATCTATTATATCAACCTTTCGGTATTCCAATCGGCACCGGATTGTTGGGCGATCGATCAGTTATTTCCGATTATGCCGATTCACCGACTGGATGAGGAACCCACCCGACGAGGAATATTGGCAGACTTGACTTGCGATAGCGATGGAAAGATCGATCGCTTTATTGATTTGAGGGATGTTAAATCAGTGTTAGAACTTCATACCCTCAAACCGGGAGAACCTTACTGTCTGGGGATGTTTCTGAGTGGTGCATATCAAGAGATCATGGGAAATCTCCACAATTTATTCGGAGACACAAACGCTGTTCATATCCAGCTAACACCCAAGGGATACCAAATCGAACACGTTGTCAAAGGTGACACAATGACAGAAGTTTTAAGCTATGTTCAGTACGACGCCGAAGATCTTGTAGAAAGCATTCGTCAACGTTGCGAACAAGCACTTCTGGAGAAGCGAATTACCATCCAAGAATCTCAACTTTTGCTACAAAATTACGAACACAGTTTGGGAAGGTATACCTATCTTTCTTCTTGAAAGAAGTCTAACGACTAAAGTCGCGGCTACACAAACGAAGTCCGCGCAGGCGGACTTTTGTTTGAGCGTAGATAAATATTCATCTGTCTTCATCTGTCTCATACCAAATCCGCAACGATTACCCCCGTTATGTCTCTAGGCTGTAGAGACGTTTCATGAAACGTCTCTACAATGTTTAGGCCAAAAATTAAAGGGGTAACCAACCCGGATTTGGTATCATTATCCAAATCAATAGGAGAACCTATGACTGCATCATCAGATAACAACAGATTAGACCGCATTGAGAGAATTTTGGAGACCAACTCCAGAAACATTGCTGAACTGCGATCGACAGTCGATTCTTTGGCACAAACGGCTCGATCGCATCAAACTAATATTGAGGCAAATAGCAGCCAAATTCAGGCAAATAGCAGCCAAATTCAGGCAAATAGCAGCCAAATTCAGGCAAATAGCAGGCAGATTGAGGCAAATAGCAGCCAAATTGAGGCAAATAGCAGCCAAATCGAGGCGAACACCAGAAACATTGACCGATTGGAAAGTGCGATCGCTTCCTTAGTAAGAATAGTTCAAGAACATCAAATTGATATTGAAGATAATGCCAGGAAAAGTGCCCAATTGGAAGCGTCAGTCAATTCGTTAGTACGAATAGTTGAAGCGCATCAAAGTAATTTTGAAATCACCATTGCCGAGATTAGAAGTATAGGAGTTAAAATTGAAGAAATGCAGGCTGAGGTAAAGGGATTGCAAACAGAAAGTTTACGCATTCAACAACGTCTGTTTGGAGAAGAGAATCCCTAGAATCAGCCTAACGTATTCAAAGCGTAAGTCCTATAGTCCGGTGGATCAAAAGCTGATGCCCTAAAAAGAGTAAACGCGCCCTTGTTCGTCAATATAAACCGCTTTATCTGCCCTAAATGTTGAGTCGGATTGCCGAATCCGCACCATGACTGCATTATTAGTAGAGTTAACATTATAGTCATATACCAACTCTTTCGCAGCATAAGCATTAATGCTAGCAATATCCCGTGCTTGGTTGCCGATGCGAACATTAACTTGTGCAGTGCTTCCAGGAGCTAACACTCGATCGGGATTTGGAGAAAGACTATAAGATATGGGCAATCCCGACTCATTCAAAAGTATCACTGCGATCGGACGGTTGAGGTCAACTTGTACTTTGGGTTGCCAGAAACCAGGCGCTCTGCTGTTTGTATTTCTGTTAGGCTGGGACATGACGGTGGTAGCAGAAACTAAGCTGATACTGGCAAGGAGGACGGCGGCTGTCAGAGTTTTCAGTTTCATTTTTATTTCTTTTGTGTTGCTAGGCGCGGTTTTAACCATTATCTAGAGCTAGGATTCAGTAATGCCAGAAACCCGGTTTCTTAAAGAAACCGGGTTTCTCTGTACCTTACTGTTGAATTTTCTCTAATTGTAGAGAGGTAATTGCTACTTCAAAACTTAAGATTTTCTAATTTTTAACCCCCATCATGACCGAGGAGTTCTGCGATCGCCTGCCGTTCTAGAGGTGGCTGAGAAGGCGGGTCTTGACGGGCATCGGTAATGAGCCAATCCAGGGCTGCCGCCTGAACATCGATCGTGGCACCAGTCTTATCCACACAGTAACGTCCAAACACCAGTTTATCCACCAAGCGTACACCCGGCCCCAAACGAGAGTATTCAAAAATGATGCTATTGTCAACAGTCGCTCCCTTACAGACCCAGCAATTAGGGCCGATCATCGTCGGGCCGATAATCTTAGCTCCATCTTCGATGCGAGTCATGCCGCCAATATAAACTGGCCCAGCGATCTCAACCTTGTCCCAATTCACGGCAACATTTAGCCCTGCATAGACCCCTGGAGCCACTTCATGTCCCGGTATGGCAACATTTTTGACTTCTCCCAGCAGCACGCTGCGAATGGCGTGCCAATAGTCGGGTACTTTGCCGATATCCACCCACTGGAAGTCCATTGGTACTGCATAGAAAGGAGCTTTCATTTCCACCAGTTTGGGGAATAGTTGGCTACCAATGTCGTACTCAACGCCAGAGGGGATGTAATCGAAAACTTCCGGTTCAAAAATGTAAATGCCAGTGTTGATGTTCGTGCTGAGGGCTTCTTCTACCTTGGGCTTTTCTTGGAAAGCTTTAATCCGACCAGCTTCGTCAGTAACGACAACTCCGTAGCTACAAACTTCTTCTTTGGGAACGGTCTTCATCACAACGGTAGCGATCGCACCTTTTTCTTTGTGCCACTTCACCGCTGCCGTTAAGTCCAAGTCAATCAAGGCATCTCCGCATAGTACCACAAAGGTATCATCAAAGAAAGGGGAAAAGTCCTGGATGCGTTTCATACCACCCGCCGAACCGATTGCCTCCCCCACCAACTTACCCTCCATAATTCGGCCTTCAAACGAATAGGCAATTTGAACGCCAAACCGCTGACCGTCGCGGAAGTAGTTCTCGATCTCATCGGCCAAGTGGCTGACGTTGACCATGATTTGGTCAAAACCGTGCTGGCGGAGCAATTCAACTAAAAACTCCATCACTGGCTTTTGCAGGATTGGAATCAGAGGTTTCGGAATGGTGAAGGTAATGGGACGAATGCGAGTACCCTTGCCAGCCGCCAGAATCATGGCTTTCATAAATATCTTTCTCTCAACCTTAGGCCACTACAATTCATATCCTATGTTCAGCCTATGTTTGGCGAAACAGATGCCAAACATAGTTTGATGCCAGAATCAGACCGTCTGTTTCGCCAGCGGTTTGTTTTTGCACCAAATCGCTGGCATGATTGGAAACTCGACAGTTCTAGAGACCTGCTGCCAACGACAGTTTATAAAACATTCTCTCAATTTACTCGGATTTATAGCAGTCGCCAAGGCGATTAGGACAGTATTAAACGCTCAAACCAAGGCGGGGACTGTGTTTGTACTAAAGCCGAAGCACGGCTTCCATTGCACTTTGCTATCCAAAAAATCCGCTCGAGAGCCCATTTTGTCTGGTTCTACAGAGGGCGCATTTTCAAGTCTTGGTAGAACTCCTCTTGAACTAACTCCACTTTGGATTGCGCCGACAGCAATAGCAACGCCCAAAAAATGCCGACCCGATCGTGCAATTGCTCTTGAAGTGAAGGATGAGGGCTTGTGGATGGCGGCTCTATTGAATTATCGTCGTTAATCTCCGATTCGATCGGGGTTGCACTTGCAGAAACTTCATCCTTACCTCTTTGAGGCCAGAGTACTAGCAACTGCTCCAGATCCAGCCAATCTTCGCCCGCAGGTAGCCCGGAGGAATAAATTGTCAAAAACTGCACCAGTTGGGCGGCAATTTCTACAGAGGTTTCCTCATTGGCTAGTTCTAGGGTCGCCCGCATTGCTTGGGCGCGAGCCTGGGAATAAGAACGACGATCGCCAGAACGGGCGCGAGGTGGTTTCTCCTCAATTGCAGCCGCTACCAACTGCAACTGCTCAATTAATTCTTGCAGCGTCACCCGCCGATTGGAAGGCGGCTGGGCTGCTGGTCGTCGCCGTAACTGGCGTTCCAGATTTTTTGGCAATCCCGTCCCAGTCCAGTCATCGTCATCTGACCATGCTTCATCTGCTTGTGAATCGAGGTCGTCTTCGGGGAATTCTAGCTTTTCTAGGGTGTTGGCTTTGAGTAACACCAGGAGGGCGGCATCCACAAACGCCTGTCCCGATTGAGACAGGTCAGCGACACCAAAGCCTGACTGGGCGCTACTTAAAGCGGCTATTTCGCTCAAGCAGCGATCGATCGCGTCGATCACCTGCACATCCCACGGGTCAATTTCCCCGCGCTGGGCCAGGTCAATTAGCAGCGCGATCGCGCTAATTTGCGACACTGTGCCGTTCGAGTAATTTCCGCCTTGGGCTGGATATGCGATCGGGGTTTCACCCGGCTCTGGCTGGGGCCCTCTAGCTTCAGTCGCTTGGGAAACGGTCATGCTTTCACCGAAACTTGTCTAGCTAATTTTTAGCCAAAGCTTGTATTGCTTGTATGTGCCGGAACGCTTCCCTAATTTTAGCCCTGTCGCTCTAACTGCTGGGATCTGGCTACAACCATTCCCCGCTCGTCCCGTAAATTATTTTGTACTATAGGTGGGCGTAAATAAACTGAACACCCAGAAACCCGGTTTCTCCTGGGAAACCGGGTTTCTAAGGGCCAGACAGTTTTACGTTTAATTATGCCCACCTACTTAGCCGAAAATCAGATTACTGCTATACAAAACTTGGCTGGCTCTCCGTTAAGCAATCTAAAGAAAAGAGAAAATAAATGTTAAGAAAATAGAAAAGCTCCTCCAATAGTTGTACTTGTCTGTGGATAATTTCCTGTGGCTAGACCAGATTCAAAAAAGCGATCGCTCGCAAGTCGGCGAAAAGGCGTTTTACTTAAGCCACTTGGCCCAGAGGGGTTATCCTGTAATCCCCGGTTTTGCGATCGAGGCACAAGCACTGCGCGAATTTCTAGAAAGTATCCACTGGTTAGACCCGCTGTTTGCCGACCTGCCTAATTCTTCGCTGCATCTTGATATTGATAATCCCCGGCAGTTGCAGCTAGTGGCTAGGGCCATCCGTCAGGAGATCGTCGCAGCTGCCCTACCAGCTAAGTGGCTAGAGACACTAGCATCTATTTCAGCGCATCTAGAAGCACCAGCGCTCATTCTGCGTCCCTCCCTGGCGCTGCCATCCCAAACAGGGATGGGTCGCGACCTGAAGATTTCTGGACTGCTGGATGCCCACGTTTGCTTTAGCAGTCAAGATGCTCTAGCCGCTGCCGTCAAGCGAGTTTGGGCTGAGCTATTTAGAGCCAGAAGCCTGCTGTTCTGGCGGCGTAATGGTATCCAACTCCAGCAGATTAACGTGGCTATCTTAGTACAACCGCTGCACAACAGCGTAGCAGCCGGTGTATTGCAAGCCAACTCCAACTTATGGGAAATTAAAGCAACTTGCGGGCTGGGAATAGCTTTGGTAAAAGGAGAAGTCCTACCAGACTACTACCAGGTGCAGCCAGAAAGCGGCGCTGTGCTAATCCGAAAGCTAGGTGTCAAAACGATCGCTTATAACCTGGAAGAACTGAAATCCTGGCAGCGGATTGAGACTAAAAGCGGGCTAAATTTACCCCTACAAACATATCTACTGAGCGAGGAGCAACAAAAACAGTACGCTTTAGAAGAAAAGTACCTCCAAGAATTGATTCAGCTAGCCCAGCAGTTTAAGGCTGAAATAGGTTCGGCTTTTACTTTGGAGTGGACGCTTACAGCTAAGGCGTCAGAAAGTACAGCAGATAGACTGTATATTACGAAAATCCGCACCGATCGGGAAATGGAGAACAATGCAACTTCAAAGCAGGTAAGCAGGGAAACAAAGGAGAATCAAACTCTTCAACTCAAAACTCAAGACTCAGAACTCAAAACTTCAGGGCCTTCAGTCCCTCAACTGTTCAGGGGAATAGGGGCAGCTGGGGGACGAGCGATCGCACTAGCCCAAGTAATTATCGAGCCTAGCGAGAACCCAGAAACTATTCCAACTGGCAGAATATTAGTAGTCAAAAGCTTTCACCCCGATTGGCTACCCCTCCTCAAACAAGCAGCTGGCGTCATAGCCGAACAGGGAGGAATGACTTGTCACGCGGGGATTGTAGCCAGAGAACTGGGAATTCCAGCTGTAGTCGGTGTCAGGAATGCCACCCAGAGTATTGAGTCTGACCAGTTGGTTATGGTGGATGGGGATCGAGGCGAAATATATTTGCTAAGAGAACAGGAAATGGCAAATCAGGAATTGGTTAGTAGAGAGGATAGGGTATTGAGTATGGGACAGGGACAAGAAGAACAATCTTCAATTTCCAATACTCAACATCCAATTCCGGCGTTGTGGCGGAATACTACAGCTTCACCCAATGCAGAATTGCCTCTAGCTAATACGCAACATCCAATGGCTAATGCCCAATTGCCAACTACTAATACTCAATACCCGATCGTAGCTACTCAATTACTGGTCAACCTAAGTCAGCCCAGTACCATTAAGCGTGCAGCCAGCTTACCAGTAGATGGGGTGGGATTATTGCGATCGGAACTAATGATGCTGGAAGTTCTAGAGGGACAACACCCCAGTCGGTGGGTGACTCTGGGACAAAGACAAGAGCTGATCGAACTACTTGCCCAAGCTGTCTCTCAGTTTGCCAGTGCCTTTGCACCCCGTCCGGTTTTTTATCGCTCTCTGGATTGGCGAGCGCACGAATTTCAATCTCTAGCGCCACTCTTGCCCACAGAAGTCAATCCAATGCTGGGTATGCGAGGGACATTTAGCTATCTGCAAGATCCTACTTTATTCGATATTGAATTAGCGGCACTGCATCAAGTTTACGAATCGGGCTATACGAATATCAACCTACTTTTGCCCTTTGTTCGCACAGTCGAAGAGTTCTCTTTCTGCAAGAGTCGCGTTGAAAAGGCTGGTTTGCTATACAAATCCCATTTCCAACTTTGGATTATGGCAGAAGTGCCTTCCATCCTGTTTTTGCTGCCTGACTATATTAAAGCAGGGTGTATGGGAATTTCTATTGGTACTAACGATCTAACCCAATTGCTCTTGGGAGTCGATCGCGATCGATCTGAGATGGCTAGAGCATTTGACGAACGCCATCCAGCAGTGATGAAAGCTATATTTCAGCTGATCCAAATGGCGAAAGAGGCAGGCATTCCTTGCTCAATTTGCGGTCAAGCACCAGCCCAGTATCCCGAAGTGATCGATCGCCTCGTAGAATGGGGCATCACATCAATTTCTGTCAGTTTGGATGCGGTTGAGCGTACTTATAGTGCGATCGCTCGTGCCGAACAACGCTTGCTTGTTGAAAAGGCTAGGGGCTAGGGGCTAGGGCTAGGGGAAGAGCGAAGAAGGGAAGAGAAGGACTAGGGGAAGAAGGAAGATTTCAGATCGCAAAATTGAAATTAAATCTTAAATCTAAAATTCCCCTCTGCCCCTCTGCTCCTCTGCCCCTCTGTTCCTCTGCTCCTCTTCCCTGAGCATCATCCCTAAACTTACCTGCTTCATCAGCCAATACAAACCTGTAATTACCCCAAAAGTAATTATCATCACCAGGATAGGACGTTTTGCTGTTAGCTCGTCCACTACGCTACCAGCCACGTTATCGATTTCGGTGACGAAATCCCAGCTGTTGAACCGCAGAAATCTTCCTAAATAAATGCCAATAGCACTCAGAGCGTGGATCGCCAACTCTACCCAAACGATGAATTTGCCCCAACCCTGTTCTTTTAAATAATTACCCAGGTTGATTAAAGACAGGACATAAGCTTCAAACCCAACCAGGATAAACAACAAATACTGAGGAAGGATAACCAGCGTAATCATCCACACCGAGTAGCCTTGGCGAATATCTTCAATTAAGTGAATAATATCCGTCAGAACATAGGGAGCATTAGGCAAAAACGCGATGAAAACTAGGAATCCAACCCACCAGAAAAAAGAACGCGATCGCGGATTGCGTAATAACCAGATATCCAACGCGATCAAAACCAGAGTTATCCCCCAAACGAAATAATTAGTGCGATTATATCGCATAAAGCGAATTACATATTCAAAAATAAATGGAGCTTTCGGCAAAAATGTAGCTAAAAGCAACAATCCAACCCACCAGTAAGAACGCAATCGAACTCGACAAAATAGCCACAGACTTAATGCAAAAGGCAGCAAAGCTAAAAACAGGTTCCAGGCCATCCAGTTGCTATTTTTCAGTAAAAGCTGCCATGCTAAGGTTATCCAATACATCAGGTTACCTAACATAAATTCCTCATCTCCAGGTAAAGAGGGTTAAAGCCACCAGTATAGCTTCTACCTAATAGCTAACCACTTTGCCGCAACGGAATTTCGATCTCAAATTCGGTGCCTTTACCCGGTTCGGATATACATTTTAACTGGCCTTTGTGATGCTCCACGATAATCTGGTAGCTGATGGAAAGACCCAAACCTGTGCCTTTGCCAACAGGTTTTGTGGTAAAAAATGGATCGAAAATGCGGGCTTTTACTGCCGGGGTCATTCCTGAACCAGTATCGGCAATTTTAATTAGCACCCGATTGGACTCTAACATCTGGGTGTAGATGGTAATCGCCCCTGGTTGTGGGAGACACTCGATCGCATCAATAGCATTAGTCAGAAGGTTCATAAACACCTGATTCAGCTGACCGGGATAACACTCCACCAGCGGCAAGTCGCCATACTTTTCGATCGCGCTAATACCAGTATGTCCGTGACAGCTTTTCAGTCGCTGTTGCAATAGCAATAATGTACTTTCAATTCCTTCATGGATATCAACCCGCTTCATGTGAGCCTCATCTAACCGGGAGAAGTTGCGTAAAGATAGGACGATCTTACGGATGCGGTCTGCTCCTGCTTCCATTGATGATAAGATTTTGGGCAGGTCGGCTTTTATAAATTCGATCTCGCTCGACTCTATGCGGTCTTTGATTTTGGCATTGGTATGCTGGCATTCCTCCTGGTAGAGACCTATCAAATCTAAGATACCTTCAGTATAGTTGCGGACATGGGTGAGGTTGCCGTAGATAAAATTGACGGGGTTGTTGATTTCATGGGCAATACCCGCCACTAAACTACCCAAAGAGGACATTTTTTCCGATTGAATCAATTGCTGTTGGGCTTCTTGTAGGGTTTTGAGGGACTGGGCTAGTTCTTGATTCTTTTGTTGCAACTGCTGGGTTCTTTCCTGTACCTTAATGTCAAGGTTGTGGGCAAGTTCGAGCAATTGGGCTTCTGATTGGATTAGTGCTTGCTCGACTCGCTTTTGTTTTGTGATGTCTTGAACTGTGCCGGTAATGCGAATTGGCATAAGAGCCGCATCGAAAATGATTTCTGCTTGTTCGCGGATGATCCGCTCTTGACCATCCGATCGAATAATTCGGTAATTAATACTGTAGGATTTTTGGTGCTTCAAGGCTTGAGTGAGCGACTTTTTCACCCAGTCTTGCTCTTCGTCATGAACCGATCGCAAAAAAGTTTCATAATTGGCTTCAAAGGCGTTAGGGGAAAACCCCAAAATGCGATAAAGTTCTTCAGACCAATGCCATTGCTGTTCGATTAGGTCGAAATTCCAACTGCCTATATGGGCGATGCGCTGGGCGTCGGCTAGACTAGCTTGACTGGAGCGCAGTGACTCTTGGGCTTGTTGGCGTTCGGTTACAGTTGCAGCTAGAAGCAGGGCGGTGATGCCTACTACTGTCATAAAAGCTTGTAGAGATAGAACGGCATCGATAGGATTAACAATGTGGCGTTGAAAGGGGCCACCGCCTTGTGCTGCACCCCAGATGGCAATTCCACAGAGAAACAGGTTAGCTAAAACGGTTCCCCGTTGTGCAAATCGAAATGCGACCCAAGCTACTAAGGGAAAGGGCAGGTACTCTAGTGGATAGTGGGCGATCGCACTCCGAGTTTGCGACGTAAATATAACCCAGCTGACTACGATCAGCAAAATCAGCAAGATACCTGCATCCATGTATCGCTGGGGCTTTCGGCTCATCTGAGGCCAATAAATGCGTTTTGGCAATTTTCCGGTACACCAAGTCAACAAAACTGGCATCACGACAAGGACTCCCATCCCATCTCCCAGCCACCAAGTCCACCAAGTTGTCCCAAAATTGCTCCAAGGTTGTATACTGTTGAGGCACAGCAGAGGGACGCCGAGTGTGGGGCCGATCGTCGTGGACAGCATTCCTGAGAGCGTTACGAATCCGAAAACATCTTGAAGACGTTCTAAATTAGATTTGACTTTGCAGCGCTTTAGTAGTATAAAACCTGTGAGGGCTTGTAGAGTAGCGATCGCGCCCATAGCAAAAGCAACGATGGGCGGCGCTCCCGTTGAGAGGGAAACAAAAAAGTCTCCTAGCGCCACTCCAGGCCAAAACTCCAGCCCTAATAATAAAAGTGCTGCTTGGCTAATCCCAGCCGGTGGATAGAGAGGTGTTACCTGTGGTACTATGCTCGGAATCAATAATGCTAGTTTTCCCGTACCGCCGTAGACGGCAGCCAGCATTGCGACTGTAACAAAGTACCGCCAAAACCGAATTGGCATTGGACTCATTAGTTTGAACTTACAAATATGAAGATGCACGCACAAAATAGGAATGCTCAGCGGCTATAGAAAGACTATGTGCCGATAAGCAAAATTATCTGCAAGTTCTAGACTAGAAGCTGTGATTTTAATCAAACTCCTTTCGCCTGTACTCTCAATATCTTCATGAATATCAACCGGCTTTCTCGTCTATGACAAAACTTTTCGGTATTATTCTAAGTACTGCAAAGACCGCATTGGAGTTGGGATCGTAGACTGGAGCAAGAAATTATGAGGCGAATTGCAAACCAGTTTCAAAAGAAAGAACTAAAAGCGTGCGGTGCGGATGCTGGGCGGACAGACTAACGGCGAGATGTTCACATTTTCTGCCGCTGAAGGTTATATGATTCGCAACGGCAAAGTTGCCGAACCAGTCAGCGATGTGACGCTTACAGGCAATGTTTTCCAGACGCTGAAGGATATTGATGCTAGAGGCAATGACTCAGTATATCTCAACGGCAGTTGTGGCAAAGGAGGACAGATGCCTCTGAACTGGTCGGTTATTTCTGCCCCGCTGGGCTAGTGGGTAAAAATTTTAGATTTCAGATTTCAAAACTTTACTTTTAAATCTGAAATCTGAAATCTAAAATCTGAAATTTCGCCCTCCCACTACCCACTACTCTTTACAGTTGTTGCATTTCCCGTTCCAGTATCCGGATCAAATTCTCGTCACCCTTGGTTCTAGCCACTTCCAGACGATGCTCCAGTCTCTTTTGGAGATTGGCGCGGTGGATGTCGGCTGTTTTTTCTACTTCTTGACGACGAATTCTGTTCATGGTGGACTCTTTTTTTAATTTACTTGTGCATCTTCTCTACTCTCATTATAGCGACTAACTAGAAAACTGTATCTAAATTTACAGAAATTTTACGGTTTAGTTTGTTAATCAACATAATTTCCTCAAATTCCAAATCGCCATCAGGAGAGGACACGCCCTCCATGTTACTTTTTGTAACATTTGTTTCCTTCTCCCCCCTCTTTTGACAAGGTTGTGCTACTTTAATCAAGAGAGTAAAATTCGGTTGCAAAGCGTTTGTTTTTAGTATTAATGGGCATTTCCCTTTTGGTATTGACAGGCTTCTCTCCGAAATCTCAACCTCTACACCTCTTTGATTTTGGAGACAATCTATGTCTATATATGTAGGCAATCTTTCCTACGAAGTTACTCAAGAAGACCTGAGCGGCGTTTTTAAAGAATACGGTACTGTAAAGCGGGTTCAGCTACCCACAGACCGCGAAACAGGTCGTTTGCGCGGCTTTGCTTTTGTGGAAATGAGTAGCGAAGCTGAAGAAACGGCAGCCATTGAAGCCCTTGACGGTGCTGAATGGATGGGCCGTGACATGAAAGTTAACAAGGCCAAGCCCCGCGAAGAGCGCGGCCCATCTCGTGGTGCCGGTGGCGGCGGCGGTCGGGGCAACGGTAACAATAGCTTCTCTCGTCGATACTAAGCTTTAAAGCGCAAGCGCTTTTACCCAGTTGATACTGGCCTCTTGCAAACCACTTGCCACTGAATGAGATCAATCTCACTCACTGAATTTAATCTAAAAAGGCTCAGGCAGAAATGTTTGAGCCTTTTCTATATCTTTACGCAGCCAGATTTTTTCCATAAAAATGCTTCATAACAGACTGCTAACTCTCTTAAGCGATTTTGGTTTGAGCGATGTTTATGTGGGTGTGATGAAAGGGGTTATTGCCCAAATCAACCCTACCCTAACTGCGATCGATCTTACGCATGAGATTTCGCCGCAGAATATTGCCGCCGCTAGGTTTTGTCTGATGAATGCCTACTCTTATTTTCCTGATGGAACAGTGCATATTGCGGTTGTCGATCCGGGTGTGGGGAGTAAAAGACGAGGAGTGGCGATAAAATTTGCTGGCGGTTTTTTAGTCGGGCCAGATAACGGGTTGTTTAGCGGTGTTCTCAGTGAGAGTCCGCCTGTCGCCGCTGTCGAACTTACCAACTCCGAATATTGGCGCACACCAACACCGAGTACAACTTTTCACGGTCGAGATATTTTTGCGGCGGTGGGGGCGCATCTTGCTAGTGGTGTGCCTCTAGAACAACTGGGACGTGCAATTAATCCAGAAACATTGGTGCAACTACCTATACTTGAATGTACTCAAACAGATGAGAGTTTAGTAGGTTACATCCAGTATGTCGATCGCTTCGGCAACTTAATTACAAATATACCAGGTAATCTGGTTGAAGGGAAAACTTGGTCTGTCGAGGCAGCTGGGTTCACCATACTTAGTAATAAAACTTACAGTGACAGCCCAGCAGGGAGTTTTGTAGCTTTAGTTGGCAGTCATGGCTGGGTGGAAATTGCGGTTAATAATGGTAACGCAAAGTTGGTGTTACATAAGGATTTAGGAGATTCGGTGCAAATTTTACTGCATTCTTAGAGGATGTTTTAAAAGTTGCTTGCGATACATCAACCCTTTGGAGATCCCCCTCGCATCCCCCTTGAAAAAGGGGACTTTGAGGCTCTTGTCCCCCCCTTTTTAAGGGGGGCTAGGGGGGATCGACTGGTACGCCGCAGGCATCTTTATTATCAAAATTAGCGGGCTGATCTGTCCATCCTGTTTGCCCTTGACGATTTTTAATTTGCACCCACCAGATACTTCTTGTAGGCGGAATTCTCCGGCCATATCTCGCAGGAACTGATTGAGTTTGTTCCGTCACATCTATGGCATTAATAGTGATTGTCTTACCTTTGAACCAAGCTTTATAAGACCCTTCTCCCTGAGAAGTTAACAGGTAAATTATATCCCCAGGGCGAGCTTGAATAGCTCTGGAGGTATTGGTGCCTTGCGATCCTGTATAATCTTGAATAGTTATTGGTCTGGTGATTCTGATTTCTCCTGATTGGGTAGTAATTACGACTCCGGTAACGCCTTGAACGCGATCGCGTGGGGCGACTGTAAAAACCACTGGTGAGTTATTATTCCGGTTTCGATGAATCGGTGTACTTTTATTTACGATCCATTCGCGGTACGTACAGCACTCAAAGGGACAGGCTCCCACATCTTCATAAGGAAGATGTGGGCGAGTTTGGGCATCGGCGGTGAAGGGAATCAGGATAGCAATCAACAGTGCTAGTAGCCATAATGATTTAACTAGGCGTCGAATCATAGTTATTTACATCCATCAGTTAATCAGCTTTTAAAAGCTACACCTTTTCAGCGCCGCATTGAGAGAAACGTCAAAGTTATACTCTCTTTCCGCAGTTGGAAGGTGACCGGGGGGAGGGTTTTTAAAGTTTGGCTCCTTCCCTACTTTATACTCCATTCTTTTGATTTGGGCATTATAGTTCCAATCCATTAGCTTCTGACCTTTTTCATCTTCCCATCCAACCTGGGCATACATCTTTCGATAGTCGCCCAGTGCCCTTAAAATGTCCTGTTGAGTGGTAAAACCCTGCTGACCTTTACTGGCTGTACTCCAAAGATTGTCAATCGTTTTTAAATCAGTACAGGAGAGATTCTCCATTTCATCTAGAGGGGTAAAACCTTTGGCTTGTGACTTTGGGCCAGCGGCGTCTAGCATCCGTTCGTAGGTTTCTCGGTCAGCTTGACGCCAGTCTTTTTGCTTCAGGTAGTCCCGCAATTTACTGTAATCGACATTGCGAGTCGAGTTGAGCGGTACTCGATCGATTGAGGTAAAATTAGTGGGTGTGTTGACTGGGTTGACTGGGGGAGGGGTTGTAGTCCCAGAGTTTGACTTACTTAGCTGGAATCCCAACCAGACAAGACCGGCAGCTATACTGAACAGACCTGCAATTACTAGCAAGGTTAGTGCCAGAACAGTTTTATTATTCTTTGCCATTCGTTTATGGTAGCTCTTTGATTGAACTCCCTGATTTAAATGTAATCGAATCGGCACAAAAGAGCGTGAAACTTTAGCTTTTTGTCAAGAGAACCAACAGATATACAGCAAGCGACGTGAGAAAATTATGACTCAACTACAGGAATCCGAACAGCTGGTTTACCAAGGTCAGTTTGGGAATTTTACGATTACGAAGGACGATCGCACTGGCGTCATCATTTACCGTGCTGGCTTAATGGTAGCAGCTCTCAGCTTTGCGCTGGCTAGCTGGCTGGTGCTATGGCTGGGCAATACCCCAACGGTTCTGAACGCGCTGACACCTCTATATGTTTGTTTCTGTCTGGGGTTGGGCGTCAGCTTACTCACCATCCACATATATCTAGGACTGCTACACCGAGTATTGCAAATATTTTGGGCGATCGGTGTTGCGGCGTCTGTTGTGCTGGCTGTGCAAGCTGGCGAACCTCTGGCGCTAACTGTTTACAACCACCCAGTAACTATTTTGGGGATTGGTTTTATCTTTGCGGCGTTAACAGGGATTTATTTTAAAGAGGCTTTTTGCTTCAACCGATTGGAAACAAAGGTGCTGATGCCGCTGGTTCCTTTGCTGCTGCTGGGACATTTGTCTGGCTTCTTGCCCGTGCAATCAGAACAGGTTTTACTGGGAGTATGGGCTATTTTGTTCGTGGTGTTTGCGCTGCGGAAAGTGGTGCAAGCGATTCCACCGGATATCGGCGATAAGTCGGTTTTTGTTTATCTTAAACAACAGCGTCCCACACCCTAAAGGGTGGGGCTATACAAACAAAGCCCGCCTGCGCGGGCTAAAGATAGAATGGAGTGAGCTAGGTAATTGGTGGAAGAACGGACATTTTGGCTAGTTTGGTCGCAAATTTCTGGAGTTGGCCCGATTTTGCTGAAGCGACTGCAACAGCATTTTGGCACTCTGGCGGCGGCTTGGGAAGCTACTCCAGCTAAACTTAGGGAAGTGGAGGGTTTTGGGGCTAAGACGGTTGAGGCGGTGGTGGGAAAGCGATCGCAAATCGACCCCGAAAAATTCCTTCAGCAGCACCTACAGAAAAACCCTTATTTTTGGACACCAGCTGATGCGGAATATCCCCGCTTGATGCTGGAAACTCCCAATCCGCCAGCAGTGATGTACTACCGAGGCAAAGTTCAACCCCAGGAAAATCAAGGTATAACGCCAACAGTGGGGATTGTGGGTACTCGTCAACCTTCAGAATACGGTATACGTTGGACTCGCAGAATCAGCGCTGCTTTAGCCCAGCAGGGATTTACGATCGTTTCCGGTATGGCAGATGGAATTGATACCGAAGCGCATCGCGCCTGTCTGGAGGTGGGTGGACGAACGCTGGCGGTTTTTGGTACTGGTGTGGATGTGGTTTATCCGTCGCACAATCGCAATTTATACGAACAGATTTTAAGTAATGGGTTGGCGCTGAGTGAGTATTCAGCTGGTACGCCGCCCGATCGCACTCGCTTCCCTGCCCGTAATCGTATTATTGCAGGTTTAAGTCGCGCAGTGTTAGTCATGGAAGCACCAAAAAAATCAGGGGCGTTAATTACCGCCCAGGTTGCTAATGATTTTCGTCGAGATGTATATGCGCTCAGTGCGCGTAATGATGATTATAATTTTCATGGGTGTTTAAATTTGCTCGTCCAAGGTGCAAAACCAATTCCTATAGAATTGGATGACTTACTAAAAATGTTAGGCGCAACACCAATTAAAGAAACAGAAAATTTAGGTTCTCTGCCTTTATTTGCCCAATGTTTGCCGTCCAATCAGCCGCCTTTACCGGATTTGGAACCGGAATTAAAACAAGTTTTCCAGGTAGTTTCTTCGGAAGCAATGCCTTTTGATTTAATAATACAAAAAGCTGGGTTAGCAGCAGGTTCTGTTTCTAGTGCGCTATTGCAGTTAGAATTAATGGGTTTGGTAACTCAGTTACCGGGAATGAGATATCAAAGATGTTGATTGTCGATATTATCTTTGATTTTTACTTCAATCCGAAATCCTAGTTCATCGAGTAGAGATACCAAGGTGTAAATTTCCTTACCACCGTTTTCTAATAAAATTTTATCGAGTTGCTGATGATAAAGTTTAGCTTTATCCGAGAGATTATTCATCTTAAAACGCGCATCGATCGCATCTTGGAGTACCGCCCGAAGTAGTTTAGGCTCAGGATCTTCTGGTTCCAAAGCTACACTGAGATAGCCAGCAGCCTCTTCGGGGTCTTTAAGCGATTCAATTAGTGCATCCAGCCAGCTATCACTCGTCGGCATTTTCACTTCTTTCATGGTAGTTTCTCCAGTATTCTTTAGCTGTGTCAATATCTCGATCTTGAGTGCTTTTATCCCCACCACAGAGGAGAATTACAATTGTTGAACCTATTTGTCCAAAGTAAACGCGGTAACCTGGGCTATAATTAATCTTGAGTTCGCAAACTCCTTCTCCAACAGACCGATAATCTCCCAAATTGCCAACACTAACTCGTCTAATCCTCTTGTTGATATTAACTCTCGTTTTCCGATCGCGAAAGGAATCAATCCACTCGCTGAAAGGAACTCTGCCATCTGGTTTAATGTAACGCCGAATCTCCCTTGGTTGTGCTTCCATGCGTTTTATCGAATAATTTGTTTGGGAGGGATTACCACTTGAAATCCCAGTGCATCCAGTAGCGCTACTAAAGTGTAAAATTCATAAACTCTTCCTTTTGTAATCATAGTGTAGTTTAGCTGACTCCGAAAACTTATTCATTTGGACTTTGAGCGGGATTCAAAACTGGAAGAGCGCCCCATTTACTCAAAGCGAAATAGGTCAATGCCCCACCCAACGAACCCAATAATAGAGCTATTCCTATGCAAGATAAGTTCGGCCAAATTCCCCCTGATCCGACAGCAGTTGGACTGGGCGATAATGACCTCGCAGCAGTGACACCAATGGCGTCCTACAACTCTGGCAAAACTTGTGGGTATAAGGGTTTTGGGGATTCTGACGATCGGCATTGAGACAACAAATCATACTTTTGACAGAGGCATTTGATTCAGTTCATAGTAATCCTTCTTAAAGACAGTCGCATTAAAACTGAGTATCGCCAGTCAGCACCCCGCACTGAAGTGACGGGGCATCATGCTACCGCCTTCAGTTAGCTGACCAGCCTTAGTCGTCTGACTACGTTATCGGCAAGTGTTTAAGTTCCTACCTGGAAGTGCGTAGCCAGCTTCCTGCTCTAGAACCAGATGGTTAAACAGTTTTACGAGGGGTAAGACAGTGCTGTCTGGATAGTACCGACCGATAACATTGGCGTTAGCGAAGCGGAACGCGCTAGCGTTCGGCTAACTTTACTGGAATAGCAAGGCGTTCCCGGCATACAGGGAAATTGGACAAGCACTATTCCTCTGCTTGTCCACCCCTAAAAGGGGACGGCATTTTTAAATGCCGCGTCGCATTTCCAAGAGCCACTTAAAAGATGGTGGTTTCCATGCTCCCGCGAGGTTTTAGATGAGTTCCAAATTAATCAGGCAAGCAAGACATCTACTGTTCGGCGGACTGATGGTTAGCGTCGGACTGTGGGCAATGCCAGCTCAAGCACAAGTCTCTGATGCTAAGGTAAACGCAATGCTGGAAGCACTGCGGCAAGCTGCACCACCCAACAAACCAAATGATGGTATGTTCAGTCAATGGCAGGTTTTACCGGGTATCATCCCCAGCTGGACTAAACAATGTGTCGGACGGGAACTCACACCCGCTCAATTTGAGTCCGATGCCTCGGCGGCACGCAATACTGTGGCGTGTATCGTTCGACGCGAGTTAGACAAGCAGTTTCGCGCCACTAGAAACAACGAAACTGCATCTGCACGCAACGTTGCTTGTTGGTGGATGACTGGTACCACAGCTTGCAATAGCGGCGCAACGGCTACTTATGTGCAAAGAGTTGTGGGTTTCTATCAGCAACAGGCGGGAAGGAGTAATCCTCCGGCGCAGCGTTCATCTTCTCCCCAGCGCCAATCCTCAACCCAACCATCCCAGCAATCAACAGCACAATCATCTTCATCAATTGCCTTGGTTTCCGATAATCAAGTTGCTGCTATGGTGGAAGCGTTGCGGCAAGCTGCACCACCCAATCGACCGAATGATGGTATGTTCAGTCAATGGCAAGTTTTACCAAACATTATTCCCAGTTGGTCTAAACAATGTATCGGACAGGAACTGACACCCGCACAATTTGAGGCTGACGCGACAGCAGCACGAACGGTTGTGTCGTGTATCATGCAACGGGAGTTAAACAGGCAGTATAGCGCCAATAATAATAACGAAACGGCAGCTGTACGGGGCACTGCTTGTTGGTGGATGACTGGCAATGCTACAGGTTGCAGCAGTGGCGCTACTTCTTCCTATGTGGAAAAAGTCGTCGGTTTCTATCAGCAACAAGCACAAGATAGTAGTTCTTCCCAACCGCAATCATCTACTACCCCAACATCCCGTTTATCGGAATTGTAGGTTGGGTTGAGTGATAGCGAAACCCAACTCTATTATCCTCAGCGTTGGGTTTCGTTCCTCAACTCAACCTACTTTTAGTTTATCGGAATTGTAGGTTGGGTTGAGTTATATTGTGTCCGATTGCATCGTTAGTACATGAGTGATATCGTCAAATTTTATGTTGTCATCGTTGGTTAAATTTTTACCGCAGATGAAGACAGATACACGCAGATGAACGCAGATAAGAATAAGAACACTAATTTTTGGCTTTTTCGGAGTTGTTATGCTTTTGTTCAAAAAAATAACATTTTTATTCCTCTGCTCAAGATCTCAAATAGCATAGTAAATACGGAAGAGCCGAACAGTATAGAGCTATTCTCCGCAAGGAAGCAACTGTGTTTGCAGGGCTTCCGTTGCACTAAAGCACTCAGCACTTTGCTATACCAGCAAGAAAATCTTCCAAATCGGGCACTTCTACCCATTGATTGATATTGTTAGATTGATGGGCTAAATCCATCAATAACTGAGAGTAAACACCTTCTCGCAATGAGGGTGTCATTGCTTCACGCGCATCAATCCCTTGCACCCATTGGTCAACAACTCTAATAAAAGGTGCAATTCTTCCATCTGCGTAATTTTGAGAAAAATTTAGCCGGGATGGAATTTCTACCTCTGTCAGGGGTTTTCCTGCTGATGCAGCCCAAAGACGAAAACCATGCACGTAATCTTTCTGATTATCGCTGCCTAAGACTAACGTACCGCGATCGCCATACACTTCCACCCAATGTCCCCGTCCCTGATATGTCACGGAACTAATGCAAATCTGACAGGGCGTTCCATCTGCCAACTCTAGCACGATCGTGCAGCTATCGTCGGCATCAACTGGCTTCATTTCACCAGTAGTAGGATCGGGTCTGGTGGGAATTGATGTACTCAGTTGGGCGCACAACCGCCGTACAGGCCCAAATAACCAACTGATGTAATCAAAAGCGTGGGAACCTATTGCCCCTAGTGCGCCACCGCCTTGGTCTTTACGAGCATACCAGTTCCAAGGGCGTGTGGCATCGGCACGACTCGACACTAACCAATCAATTTTAATCAGGCGCTTTTGTCCGACATATTCTGCTGATAACATTTCTGCCAACATTTGCCATGAGGGGACGAAGCGAAATTCAAAATCCATTGTGGCGATCGCACTTTGATCCCCCCTAGCCCCCCTTACCCAAGGGGGGGAAAGCTGCCCTTCTCTGTCTTCTCCCCCCCTTTTTAAGGGGGGGTTGGGGGGGATCGCTAAATGATATAATTCTCTTGCCTCACTCGCCACTAAAGTTGTCGGTTTTTCTAATAACAAATGCTTGCCAGCCTGCAAAACTGTCTTGGCCATTTCATAATGGGTAAATGGCGGTGTTGAAATGCTGACTCCTTGCACTTCTGGGATAGCAACAATATCTTCTATCTTGTTGCAAGCATGGGGAATATTGTTGGCAGAGGCAATATCTTTTGCCTTATGCAAATCCCGATGATAAACTGCTACAATCTCAGTTCGAGGATGAGCTTGCAATCCCGGAATATGGACTTTTTGACCAAATCCAGTTCCCACAAGTGCGACGCCAATTTTAGACTGTTCCATCTTTGAGTAAGACTGCATAATTTACCTTAAAAATACGATCGTGAAAGGATAACGATATACTTCACCTCGATAGGCTTTAATGGCCGCAAAAATTACTACAAATAGCTGAAATATAAGCAATAATAAACTGACCGATACTATTCCAATTGCCAAACTTGTTATCAGGGAGTTTAATACATTAGTGTTGGAACTTAGAATAATACCACAGGTTACGAAACTCAGAAAAATAACTATAATTACACCTGTCAAAGAATAGATAAGCATTGATATTTGAAAGTTTAATGATTCTTTTCCCTGGACATCAATAAAAGAATCCGTATTTTTCTTAGTCTGCCAAATTATCAAAGGTGCTAAAATATTGAGACATGGAATGGGTACGGGAATACCTAACAATCCTAAAAGTATTACTGGTATCCACACCACAATGGAAGATAGGTGACACCACATCCCCCAGGTTCGCGCTTCTTTGTTAATATCTCCGTTCATAAGCTTGTTTTTTGAGATTTAATTTTTTATTTGAGATGTTGGGGTAAGTTGCTGCGCTTTAGCGCTAAAGCGCAACAACGTACAAAATAACCAGTTCCATTATTTCTTAGCTTGTTTCTCCACCCATTCAATTACTTGATAAGCTAATCGAGTTCCCGATAGCCGATCGATTTCCCGGATGCCTGTGGGACTGGTGACGTTGACTTCGGTGAGGTAGCCGCCTATAACATCAATGCCAACAAAAATCAAGCCATCTCGTCGCAAAGTTGGTGCTAGTTGGGAGCAGATTTCCCGTTCTCTGTCCGTTATTTCCGTTTCTGCTACTCTACCACCAACTGCCATATTGCCGCGAAACTCCTTGCCAGTGGGAATCCGGTTGACTGCACCGATCGGTTCCCCATTTAGGAGGATAATACGTTTGTCTCCGTCTTTCGCTGCTGGCAAGTAGGTTTGGACCATGACGGGAATGCGACCTTGCAGGGTACTGAGTTCGACGATCGAGTTGATATTGCGATCGCTTGGTTCCAAAAATAATATACCTTCACCAGCCTTACCCCCCAAAGGCTTGAGAATTGCCGCCCCTTTTTCTTCTGTAAATTGCCGGATTACCTGCTTTTCGGCGCTAACAATAGTTTCTGGAATTGCCCCGGTAAACTGCAAAGCATACATTTTTTCGTTTGCCGATCGCAATCCGTTGGGAGAATTGATGACCAGAGTCTTTGCTGGGTCTATATAATCGAGAATGTAAGTGGCATAGAGGTAAGCAATATTTACCGGCGGATCGGTTCGCATGAACACCGCGTCCATTGACTCTAGGGGTTGCAGAGTGCGATCGGCCAGTTCGTACCAAGGCTGCTGCACCACCCATCGCCCCTCCACCAACTGCACAGGCGTGAGATGCACCCGTTCTAAGGTAGCCCAAGCTTTGCTATGCAATACGCTCAGATGACTGGCCTCTGTTACCCAAACATCATGACCCATCTGTTGTGCGGCTTCCATAAGTGCCACGCTGGTATCGTGACCCGGATCGAGTCTGTGGATGGGGTCAATGATAAATGCCAATTTCATGGTGTTGTTAGTTGTCAGTTGTCAATTGTTAGTTGTCAGTTGTCAGTTGTCAGTTGTCAGTTGTCAATTGTCAATTGTCAGTTGTCAGTTGTCAATTGTCAGTTGTCAAAGGTATTTTTATAATGACCAATGACTAATAACTATTGCAGAAGTTCGTCGAGTTTGCCTGCTGCATCCAGTTCGTGGATATCGTCGCAGCCACCGATATGCTGATCGTTGATAAAAATCTGAGGTACAGAAGTGCGACCGTTGGCGCGTTCACTCATTTTTGCCTTTGCTTCCCAATCTCCATCAATGCTGTATTCGGTGAACTCCACCCCCTTTTGTTTTAGCAAAGCCTTGGCGCGGATGCAGAAGGGACAAGTTCTCCAGGTATAGATTTCTATGTTAGCGGCCATGTTTTCCTCAAGCATTCAGCAATATTTCTTAATTTTACGATCTTCTTGACACCGCCCACCCACCAAAATAAAAAAAAGGGTCAGAAGCGTTTTGCACTTCTAACCCCTTTTTTTATCTCAATTTCAACCGAAAACTTTGGCGATTAAGCTTTGACAGAGTTAAGCTGTTTCTTGGTTAACCGGATACCAGCCGCACCAGCTAATAATAGTCCCATTACTGTGCTGGGTTCGGGAATCTTGGTTGGGCCACCGCCACCGCCGCCTGTTGGGGGTGGTGGTGGGGGGGTGGGGTTGCCAGTATAATTCATCGAACTAGCTACAAAGCTGGGTTCTGAAAGGTTTGTACCGTATTGGAAGCGAACGTTACCAAGTTTGCTGATATCAAAGCCACTGGGCAGACCTGATAAAACGAAAGTAGCAGCATTTTTAACAAAAGTCCCGCCTGATACAGCCGGATTTGGATTATCGTAACCGCTGATGATCGCGTAATTAAATTGCTGACCGCCACCGCCTTGGAAAATACCTAAGCCAGCAGTACCTAAACCATAGTTTTGGGTTATGCCAGGGAGGTTTGTTGTACCATTGCCAGTATTTGGCAATTTCCATTCATCGAGAGCTTTAAGATTGACATTAGTGCCAGGAGTGCCACCAACTACGGTTGGTGCTGTTGCTGAATCCAGGGATAAACCACTGAAGGCTGTGCCATTATAGTCCCAGAAAACTGAAGTTAGTACGTCAGAAGGAACGCTTGCACCTGGGCCAGTATTCGTCAGGGTAATGGTCAATTTGCCTGGGTTTAGCAGATCGTCAAATAGAACTGATGCCCCTAAAGCATTGCTAGCTCCACCGGAGGCTGGGTTAGTTCCTGTACCAGTGAATTGAATTGATGCTGCATCTGCTCTAGAGATTTGGCCTGCTGCAACTAGGGCTAATGCGGATACACCTAATGTTAGATGCTTAAGCGCTGAAATTGTAAGTTTGGAATTTAACATCTTAATTTACTCCGTTAACCGTTACTCTGGAACACGATAATGATGTGACTAAATTGTCCTTGAGAAGTTGTAGCCTGTCACGACAACCTTGTGTTTCTAATCACAGGGGGGTTAGCCCCTCGGCGAACAGCTTGTCACTTATGCTTTAGGCTGTTTGTTCGCAAGCTCAGTTCTGACTGAACCTTTGTTATTTACACTCTATACAAAGGCTCAAGGCTCTGTCTAGTAAAAGACTCCAGCTTCTTCATATCTTCATATAATCTCTACGGTTGTTAAAGCTTTTATGTGCGATCGCTCTTTTTCTGCCACGATCCTTAAAGACGATCGCTCGAACTAAGGCTCTAAGTAAAGCCGTAACTAAAGTATAATTTATTGCCATGATTATGTAAAAATACTTTGAAGATTAAATAAAAATAAGATTAATAGCGATTTAAAAGCTACCTTTTCAATGCTATGCTAAACTTATCTAAGTATTAATACGTAGATAACCACTCAAAAAATCGTCATCATAAAATTTTAAGCATGAGGATTTCAACGAAGCCGGGTTGTCGCCGACTCCGCTTCGTTCAACCTCTGATTCTCAACAGGTTGCTGGTTAGCTTGATTTTGACTTAGCTTCGAGACTCTCCAAACGACTCATCAATTCCTGATTTGATTTTTTCAACTGGTCGAGTTCTTCCCGCAGCTGTTTGACGGACTGGTCAGTACCAGCAACTTGCTGTACCTTTTGCACTGCTTCCTCAGCGATACGGCGGACGCGCCCATCGGGTGTGGTTGAGCCCAAAGAGTTCAGTACTGGGATAGCTTTGGCTGTCTCCATTTGTCCCAACGCTGTAACAACTGCTACCTGTGTCAAGAAAAAAGTTTCTCTGGATAACTCTTGTAACTGTTCGATAATCCAATCAACGTTGTTCGGCGTCTGACCTGTGGAAACAGCACCCAAAGCGCGAATTGCTGCTAGGCGCAAAGCTTGGGGGATGCCGGGGTAAGTGTATTCCAAAATCAGGTTGAGGGCTACTGGTGATGTTTTTAACTGACACAGACCTGCGATCGCACCAATCCGCACTACCTCATTCCACCCAGCTTTTTCTCGCAGTATACGGCTAAGGAGTGCGATCGCTTCATCTTCCTTATCTTTAAGGATGGGTGATGCTACCATTCCCCCAATTGTACGAGCTGCTGACGACTCCACATAGTAACTGGCGTCGCCTTTTTCCAGCAGATGTTTCACAGCGTCATAACTTTCGGCTGTCTTAATTTTAGCTAAGGCTTCCACCACAGCGCGGCGGACTAGAGGGTTTTCATCGTTCAAACCATGAACTAAGGCTTCACCTGCTTGGTCGAGTTTCACTTCAGCTAGCTGTTTGGCAACTTCTGCGCGAATACCCCAGAAAGCATCTTTTTCCAGTGCATCTGATAGCGCTTTTACCGCCTCTAACCCACCTTTTTTCGCCAAAGTCTCAGCCGCGTAGATCCGCGAGATTGGGTCAGGATCGAATTGCAACTGCGCTTTCAGTTCAGCAACTGCATACTCCAAAGACACAGTTTTGAGATAGTGATTACCAACATCAAAACTGACAAACTGCGGCTTCTCTTCCAACGGGAAGTAAAAAGTTTGTTCCCGTTCGTGTACTCTTACCGTAAAAGTTTTAAACTCTTTAAATTTGTTTTCTTGGGTATAGCCGAAAGCAATCGGAATCTTCAAGTCGAACAACTCGCTATCACTGCCATTATTGCCTTCTTTTGCCTGAGTTTGAGTGACTGTCACTTTAGCCAGCTTGCTATCGCCATCCCAGGAATAGGCAACTTTGTAGTCTGGATGTCCGCCGCGATAAACATACTGGTCAAATAAAAACAGCAAATTGCGACCAGTAGTTTTTTCGATCGCCCGCAGCAAGTCTACAGTTTCCACAGTTTTGTGGGCGTTGTCTTGGACAAAAGTATGAATTGCCCGGAAAAACAACTCATCTCCCAACTCGGCGCGGATTGTGTGGTAGACGCAAGCACCTTTTTCATATAGATGTCGGTCATAAAGTTCGATCGCTTCCCGGTAGACATGAGTAACGATCGGACGACGATAACGACTGCTATCTTCGATAAAATAGTTACGCGCCTCATTCAACCGATAGTACGCTGCATCCTCCAAACCATACTCGTTTTCCGTCCACAACACCTCAGAGTAGGTCGCCATCCCCTCTTTGATCCAAGCATGAGACCAATGCTTGATCACCACTAAATCCCCAAACCATTGGTGGGCGAGTTCGTGGGCGACTAAACTTTCGCTACCGCGATTATCCAAAGATGCCCTTTCATCTATCAAACATCTGTCTGTCAGCAGTGTTGTCGAGGTGTTCTCCATTCCCCCAAAAATGAAGTCATCAACGCAAACTTGTGCGTATTTGGGAAAAGGATAAGGATAACCAAACTTTTCGCTGAAAAACTCAATCATTCGGGGCGTTTTGCCCATAGTGAGGCGGGCTTCTTCTTCCCGACCTTTTTCCACATAATAAGTTACGGGTTTGCTATTCCAAGTATCTTGAATTTCGGCAAAATCTCCGACTGCCAAAGTCATCAGATAAGTGGGATGAACTTCTTTCTGCAACCAGTGATAAATTTTGTCTTCGCCAACATCTTCTGTATGAATTAGTTCGCCGTTGGAGATAGCTATCAACGGTTTGGGAACTCGCACGCGAATTTCTGAAGTTGCTAGCTGTCCGGGATAGTCGAAGCAGGGAAACCAGAAGCGGGAATCTTCATCTTCGCCTTGAGTCCAAACTTGAACGGGTTTGTGAGGGTAGTGCTTGTCTGGCCCGATGAAGTAAATGCCGCGCTGGGGTTTTTGGGCAGTATAAGCGATCGCAATCTCGATCTGCTTGCCTACCTGCGTCGGTGTGGCAAGTTTGATGTGCAGTTGTTCCTCGTCACAGTCAAAATCCTGGGGCGAACCGTCCACCTGCACAGACTGGATATTCAGGTTTACCGCATCCAAGGTTAAACGATCGATCGCACTCCGCACAGGCGCTAATCTGATGCTACAAGTTCCTTGGCAGGTGCGGTTGGGAATATCTAGCGCCAAGTCTAGGAAGATATGTTCTACCTGTCCCGGTCTATCTGGATTGTAATGGGGGCGGGAACCGGGTAACTCAAAAGATTTATGGCGATTATTTTCGGAATCAAAATAAAAATGTAACTTCATGTGGGATTGACTCTGTGACACAGGAGAGGTATGGCGGGATTAACAAAATGCGATCGGGTACATTTTCCAGGTTAGCGTTTTTGTAACTTAGCGACTGAGCCCCACTCCAGTTTAGCTGTGCAGCGTGTCTTTGGCAGCGGTGGGGTCAGCGTCAGCGACTGGTTCGGTGTATTCGCAAAAAATGCCGATGCCGATTTTGAGGATGTAGAGGATGATGATAGTTGCGATCGCCGGATTTATCGGCAATGTGGTTAACTGTACCACCGAGATAATCAACGCTGTCAGCAAAGCAGCATCTTCTGGCTTTTTAATATATTCATTGAGTTTGCCGCGAAAACCTTCATTCCCGCAAAGTTCTTGTCGCAGAACTTTTAAAGTTACTTCCCAGAGAGATTTTTTATCGCCAAAAATATCTTCTTGATTTACTTCTGACCAGAGTTTATCAAAAGCTTCATGAGGTTTGCCATCATGTTCTTTCAGAGTAGCCAATGCTTTCTCTGCTGGATCGTAACCTTGCAATAATTGCTGCTTTTCGTTGATTTCGGCGGTTGTTAATTGAGTTTCCATTTCTCTATCAAATCCAATGGTATAACTTTTACATTATGATAACACCAATTTAAGCCATTCCAGGTATAATTGACCTAAGATACTTTAGTAGTTGCTTTTAGGAAATTTATAGAGATGAACGTATCACTGAGTCCAGAACTCGAACAGTTTCTTGACGAGAAAGTAAAAAGCGGCAAATTTCAGTCACCTAGTGAGGTAATTAACGAAGCGTTAAGGCTTTTAGAAGAGAGGGAACGTTCTCAGATGGCGCGTTTGGATAGGTTGAAAGCGAAAATCAGAGTGGGTATTGAAGAACTCGATCGCGGTGAGGGAATTGACGGTGACCTAGTGTTTGCTGAACTTGAAGACGACATCCAGCGAATTGAAACAGAAATGCAGCAAATTCAGGAAGCAAAATAATGGGCAGATACATTTTATCACCTTCAGCTAGATTAGACTTGAAGGAAATCAACACTTAGATCGCAAGTAACAATCCCCAGGCCGCCAGAAGTCTCAAAGAAAGAATCAAACAACAGTGTAAGCTATTGGCAGATTTTGCCGAAATGGGGCGGAATCGGGATAATTTTGAGCCAGGGTTGCGGAGTTTTCCTCTGGAAGATTACATAATATTTTATCGTGCAATTGAAGGAGGTATTGAAATCGCACGGGTGGTGAGTGGTTACCGCGATTTAGAAATTCTTTTTCAAAGTGACGATCCTGAGTAACACCAAATCCCATCTGTTTACCTTTCTTTTAAGCCTGCGTAGGCAGGCTTTGTTTGTGTAGCCGCGACTTTAGTCGTTAGGCCAAAATTAAGAGTAATTCGTTAACTCCTGAATCAACTGCGCCGGAGACATAATTCGAGGAGTAGAAACAGGAAAATCTGCCGTATTGCGAGTTACGATCGCATCCAATTGATTCACCCTAGCAGTGCTGTATTGAATCGCATCTTCAAAATCCCTGAAGTTGGCAGTTAGTGCCATTGAGATTACAGATTGATCCACTGTAGCTACTTGACAAAAGGTAAGAGTCCTACTTAAAAAATCAATAGTTTGATCTCGACCTTTGACTTTACGGATAATGTAATAAAGATCGCTAACAGTTGATGCCGAAATGTAGCCTTCAACTCGTTTCTGATGAACAAGTGACAAAACTTGCACGCTTTCGCTGTAAAATGGCTGGCGTTCTAAGGCTACATCCACTATAATATTGGTGTCAATTAGAATTTTCACAGGTTATGTTTCTCCTTCAAATATTCCCATTTAGCTCGATCGGGGTCAAAATTAGGAGGAACAGGATCGGTGTTTTCTAACCACTCTTTCAAGATTGGAATTGAGCATTCAACTTGCCTTTTAGGTCTGGCAGCTTCTGGTTGACTTTTTGCATTTGTAGCATTATTAACCGTTTCAATTGCGTGCCAAACAATTACCTCTACATCTCCTGGGGTAATTTTAACAGGTTCTGTAACCACTAAGTTACCTGCCTCATCGACTTTTCCCTTAACTTTGTATGCTTGCATGGTATTCTCCTACAACGCTGTTTCTAGTTTAACTCCGAGCACCTGACTCAAATATATATTTTAGCAGGTTTATTTATATATATAATGCGATCGCAACCTATTACCCCATCATCTTCATCCGTTTCTCGTTCCAACGCAGCAATAATTGTTCCTTCTAAATGATGCTGTTTCTGATTCTTCACATAAGCTACAGCCTCATCCAATTGCTTGCGTCCAAGAGAAAACACCCCGTACCCACGTTGCCAACCAAATTTTACTCCCGAACTCGGTAAAAGCTGATTCATCTCATGAGAACTGCTACCTTTGATATGTTTAACAAAATCTACAATTGAAAGAGTCGGAGGAATAGAAACTACTAAATGAATATGGTCTTCTATGCCGCCAATGGCATGAACAATACAACGATGTGAATCAGCTTTACCAATAATATAATTATAAAGGTCAGGCTCTCTTTTTGGATCGATTAGCGGTTGACGTTCTTTTGTTGCCCAAACAAGGTGATAATAAAGCCGCCAAAGAGCCATAAAAATACCTGTTTTATTTACATTGGCATAATTTTACACTATTTTGGTAATCTTGGGCAAGCGTCACTAATGATTAAACATTTATTTACAAACACAGAGCATGGCTCATCCATCAGGCCCGCCTGGAAATCAATTTCCAGGCTAATAGCAAAAGTCCGTTCAAACGGACTGAATTTTCCACATTATTCAGTCCTCTTCAGAGGACTTCTGCTATTAGCCTGCGAATTGATTCGCAGCTGGGATTAATACGCACACCGGGGTGATTCGATTCGCAGCTGGGATTAATACGCACACCGGGGTGATTCGATTCGCAGCTGGGATTAATACGCACACCGGGATGATTAATCCGCCAACACAGATAATCGCTCATCCATCAGACCCGCCTTGAAATCAATTTCAAGGCTCATAGCGAAAGTCCGTTCAAACGGACTGAATTCTCCACATTATTTAGTCCTCTTCAGAGGACTTCTGCTATTAGCCTGCGAATCAATTCGCAGGCTGTCTGTTTCGCAGATGAGATTATTAATTCGCCCCTTTAATTTGTCAGCTTGCACCATATTTCCCCTATCATTCTGTTTCTAGATTATCCCGCGCTGACCAAATTGCTGCCCGCACATCTCCATCACATTCCCCATCCGTTACCTCGCGCCAAATTGCCAGAAATTCGCTTTCGCCTAACAGCTTGAGCATTCGGGCTAAATTCAAGATATCTAAATCAATCAACTCTTTATTATCATATTCAATGTCAATCGACAAAGCTTTAATATAAATTTTCATAGCATCAATTAAAATCTTGTTCTCTTCTAATAGCTTAGCCAATCCCCTCAAAGGAAAACAAGCTTTATACCAGTCTTCCAATTCTTGAAAAATTTCAAAAGCTTTTTTGTAATTAGTAATGGCTGTATAAAAATCCCCTTTTTTATGTGCCACTATACCCAGTTGGTGATAATCAGTAGCAGCACTGTTAAAATCTCCAAAATTTTCGCAAATCTGTAGGGACTGGTTGTAGTACCTAATTGCTGAGGTAAAATCTTGTTTTTCTTCTGCTACCATACCCAGTTGGTGATATTGATTGGCTGCCTTGTAAAAATCTTTATTATTTAATCGAATTTCTAATGCCTTTTTATAATAGAGTTTTGCTGGTTCTAAATCTCGCTTTAAATATGCTAAAGTACCCATTTGATGATAACAAACAGCAGCAGATTCAGTTTCGCCCACATCTTCAAAATTCCTGATAGCTTCTTTATAATAGTTACTTGCATCTTGAAATTTTTCTTTTCCAAGTGCAATTGCGCCTAAGTGCGTATAAGTGGTTGCAACGTCGTAAAAATATCCTCCCCCTTTAAAAAGTTCAAGAGCTTCACTACAATGAATAATTGCCATATCAAAATCTCTTTTTTCTGTTGCCACTACGCCCAAATAATTGTATACTTTAGCAACTCTGTAGAAATCCTTTGAATCTATTAAAATTTCAAGAGCTTTTTGATAATAGGTAATCGCTGTATTAAAATCACCTTGTTTCTGTGCGACAATACCCAATTGGGCATAAATAGAAGCAGTTCTGTAAGTATCTCCTTCATCGTTAAGTATGTCAAGAGCTTTGTTATAATAGTCAATAGCTTTAATAAAATCACGTTTTTGCTCTGCATCACCACCCATGTCATAATATAAATGAGCAATTCTTGTAGATTTTAAGGGATGCTCTAATTCTGTAAGCGCATCTATAATTTCTTGATATATTGAAACTGGTATTTCTGCAATATTATTAGTAGTAAAATTATTTTCGTGAAGATAAATCCACAAATCAATAGCCCGTTGACCCTTTGGTTTAACATCTGCAAAACGATTACCAATTCTTGTGAGTAACCGTTGCTTCATTGACTTAAATTCTAGTAGGCGACCAAGCCGCTTATAAACTTCCCCTAAAGCTTGCACAATTACAATAGCATGAGTCCATTCCTGGCATTGTTCTGCCAGTCGGAGATTTTGTAGCAAGTTGGGTTCCTCAAATAACAATAGCATGATTGCTATCTGAGCGTCGCTAATTAGTGTTTGACAGAAAATATCTGCTAAAACTGCATAAGAAGTTAGCAACTTTTTTTCTAAGTTGCTCACCTCCATTTCAGGATAACGCTCAGACAGCCTTTGACGTAAATACCAAGGCAGAGCAGGGTGAATTTTATACAGGGTTTGACCTAAATGTTCTAAAATGCCTGCTTCTACGGCTTCGTTGAGAATCCTTAACCAATCCGATTCTTGCAAGACTTCCCCAAAAACCGCCTGATATGCCTGTCCAAAGTCATTATGAGGTTCTCCAGAGAAGGAAATCATGAAATAAGTGTGGACTGGATTAGAGAGCATATTGATGCAATGAGCATTCACTTGCTCACTAAACAAACCCAAAAACGGCAAATGCTGACGGCATTTATCCGACAACCTCGCAAACGAATAATCCAACGACACAATCAGAGACTCATCTCTCCCTTCCTCCTCCACACCAGAAAACCTATCGCCTCCCTGCCGCAAATCTTTAATCAACTGCACCGGACTTTGCGTTTTCAAATGCGGTAACACCACCCGCAACGATAGCGGATGTCCCCCCAACAATTTCAACAATTCCAAATATTCTGGCGGCAATTTCGCCCTATCTACTCCCACAGTTCGCAACACCTTAGCTGCAAACTCTTCTGCATCCTTCTCATCCAATCCCTTCAGATTTAATAACGTATAACCGCAATCCAGCCAACGTTCCTCGCGCCGACTGGTAATCAGCACCCAGGATTTCCCACCGCGCAACTCTTTGAGAAACCGCTGCAAATTATCTCGCTCATCCGCAGGTAAAAGCGGTTCATTTCCAGTCGGAAACCCTGCCACAGGCTCAAAATTATCCCAAATCAACAGACAATGGTTATTTTGCAAATAATCAAGTACATCATCTAGTTGGTCTTCCGGTAAATCCTGAGAAAAATCCTCGCCCCACACCACTCGACCAATTTGATTTACTATCAGACTCAAGCCTGCGCCTTGCTCAAAAGATGTAAAGAAAATGCCGCCGATACGTCCCTGAGTTTCATCTAACCACCGGGCAAAACCACCAGTTAACTCGGTTTTACCAACACCCGCCATACCTTGCAACAACACTACATGATTTTGGCGAAAGGCTCGTTCTAAGCGCAAAATATCGTAATCTCGACCAATGAATTCATAACCAACCTTTGCTGGTATATCCATTAGAGAACGGCTTTGAGCTTCCTGTCTGGCTTTTCGTTTCTCTTCGCGGCTAACAGGAGCAGCTTTTGGTGTAAACGGCTGATAAGATTGCTGCTGATATAGCACCGGAACTAACCAATCTTGCAACGGCAAATCGCCTTTGGGACTTGGGCGCAAGCGTTGATTCAACATTTCCAAACGTCCCGCCGCTACCGCCTCGGCTAAACTCTTCCCCAGTACCAACTCTTCGTACAAGCGCCCGATGAAATGCTTCGCACCGACAGCGTAAACGGAATAAGCCATCGCCACCACACCTTTCGCACCTTCCGCCACTAAGCGCGTCGCCACCGATGAAAAAGGTTCGCTTCCCTCTTGGGCAGATTTGCAAGCATTCAACACGAAAATCGGCACGCCGCAATCTGTTAAACTCTGGGCAATTTGGGCAGCAGTAATATGTTGTGGCGAACCATCGGGATTTTCAAATACGAGTAAACCCTGTCCTGCACCTCCAAATGAGTGTTGAAATCCCACACTGGTGGGGTCAAATTTCCCATGTCCGTCAAAATGAACGATGTGATAAAAACTTTTATTGTTATTCAGTTCCCGCTCAAATTCTTGAAAGCTGGGGGGACGCAATACTTTAAGATTAACTTGCTGCCGAATTTCTTTGAGCGCTGCCAACATTGGACGTGCAATTGTTTGAAAACCGATATCTTTTTCTCCCAGAGGACGCGCAATTACCAGCAAAATATTCAATTTTTCCTGCTGCATTTCCCCCTTTTCTCCCCGCACCTTATAATCGCTGAGACTGCGATACATTTGGGCAATTTTGGGTGCAAGAAATATTCGGTCATCTGGCGAGTACAGCAACTCCCAAGGCAAATTCAGCACCGCTGGGTCGTCGGAAGTTATGCTAAGTTGGCACTGATTCAACCCGTCCCAAGTCGCCGCCTGAAAAAATTGCCGCGCTTTCTCGCTGCTGCGGAATACTAGGGAAAATAGCTGTTCTCCCCATTCCTGCAACTTCTGCTCGATTTTTTTCGCTTTATCTGGTTCAATACCGTAGGGAAATCTGAGAAATTCTTCCAGATACCAGCGTAAGTCTGTCAACGCTTGCTCATCAAAGGGATGCTGGAAGGGGATAGCATCGGCGAAGCGGGTGCTTTCTTGTCCCCGTTGCCAAGATAGGCGAATCGTATCATTTTCGTGGGTGATTGTTAACCGATTTCTCGCCATCTGCGTTTTCCCTGGTGATGCTGAGGCTGTTGCGATTTTAACAAGCATAAACGTAGGGTGGGTTGTCAAACCAAACGCCTGTAACCCATATACAGCGGTTCCCGCTGTTATGAAGTACATTTTAGGTAGGGGCGAAGCATTCCGGCAGATGATTTATTGGTAATCAGCAAAGATGAATTACCGGAATGCTTCGCCCTTCCCCTTCGCATACTGTACCGCATAACAGCGGTTCCCGCTGTATACAGGAAACCTCTTAAAGCTCAAAGCCCGCCTGGGGTTCAAACCCCAGGCTAATAGCTCAAGTCCACTTCAGTGGACTGGTAAACGATTTCATCCCAAATCGGCTTTAATAAAGCTCTTGCTATCAACGCCGAAACCTTTACTCAAAGCGAATTTGGTAAATATTTATAGGGGGTCTGTCATAACCGGATTTCGTATCAGTCCACTTCAGTGGACTTTCGCTATGAGCTTGGGGTTTGAACCCCAAGCGGGTTATGGAACTGCTAAACAATTTCAGTCCACTTCAGTGGACTTTCGCTATGAGCTTGGGGTTTGAACCCCAAGCGGGTTATGAGATGTGAGGGTTTTTAACCCCAAGCGGGTCATGCTACAAGATGTGAGAGTTTCAGAATCTCTGCGTATAAATACTTATGGCTTGCCAGCGAAACTGCTAATACCTTAGATATAGATTCGGTCATCGGTTATTTACAAATGACTGATGACTGATGACAAACTAATCAAATCTAAGGATAATAAAATGTCTGAAAAAAAACCGGGTATTCTCAATCCAATTACAATTGGTCTTGCTGTTATCGTAGCAGGTGGCGTATTTGGCTATCTTTACTTGAAAGGTGTTTTTAGCGATGCCACAAGTCCTTTGGCTAGTGCTAAAGTTGTGCCGGATGAAGCATTGATGACAGGCATGATTTCCACAGACCCTAAAGCTTGGGCGCAATTGCAGCAATTTGGTACTCCGGAAGCTCAATCTGCTATTAACAAAGGTCTAAACGACTTCAACAAGCAGATGACGGCGGAATCGAAAATTGATTATGCAAAAGATATTTACCCTTGGCTTGGTAGTGTGATGTTTGCTGTTCTGCCATCAGACCCAAATATACCGGGAAAGCAAAACCTTTTGATGGTAGTTGGGATTAAAGACAAAATAAGTGCCTGGAATTTTTCTAATAAAATTAAGTCGCAAATTAAAGGTCAGGAGACAGACTACAATGGTGTCAAAATATTGGAAACAACGGGTAGTAGCGGTAAAACATACAGCGCTGTTTTGAATGACCATTTAGTGTTTGCACCGGAAAGAAAAGCTGTGGAACAAGCAATAGACACTTTCAAAGGACAACCTTCATTTGCTAAGAAAGAAAATGCAGTTAGCCTTCTTTCCAAGAGTGTAGATATACAAAATACTCTGGCGCAAATTTACATACCTGAATACGGAAATGTAATACAACAATTAATCGCCAGCAATCCTAATTCGCCACCATTGCCGCCTCAATCTCTGGCGCAACTAAAGCTGGTAAAATCTTTGGTAATGGGATTGGGAGTTGATGATTCTGGTTTGCGGATGAAAGCAATAGGAAAAGTAGATCCGTCTTTAATTAAAGTAGAGTACAAACCTACTCCGGGAAAAGTGGTGGCGCAATTTCCGCTTGAGACGATCGCACTCATCAGCGGACAAGGTATCAGTCGCGGTTGGGCAGCTGTAGTAGCAGAATCAGAAAAAAATACTGAACTTCAAAAACAACTCGACCAATACAGACAGCAAATCAGAACTAGCTACAATCTTGACCTAGATAAAGATATTTTTGGTTGGATGGATGGGGAATTTGCATTGGCAGCAATTTCATCTGACCAAGGTTTGTTAGCTCAGTTTGGTTTTGGTGGTGCTTTGGTGTTGAAAACAAGCGATCGCCAAACCGCAGAAGCAACATTAGCTAAAATAGATGCGATCGCGCAAACTAACTCCATCACGGTAGCAGAAAGAAACGTCCAAGGCAAAACAGTAAAAGAATGGAAACTTCCCAGTCAAGAAATATTATTAGGATATGGTTGGCTGGATAATGAATCGGTATTTGTGGCAGTTGGTAGTCCACTTATCGATGTAATGGTAACCAATTCTAACTCTCTCGATGGTAGCGAATCTTTTAAAGCGATCGCAGGTTCTTTGCAGAAGCCAAATATAGGCTACTTTTACATCGATATGGACAAAACAATGTCCTTGGTAAATCGTAACCTCGCTGCTGCACAAAATAGCCCCCTCCCGCCAGACGCCAACGCCATCCTCAATTCCATTCGCGGTATCGGACTCACCGCTACTCAGCCTGACGCATCAACGAGTCAAGTGGAAATGTTGCTAGCACTCAAACCAAAAACAAAATAGTCATTGGTCATCTCCTTTCAAATAATGTAGAGACGTTGCATGCAACGTCTCTACAAGGGTTACAGGTAACGCACCTTTAATTTCTGGAGAGGTGTATTAGTCATTAGTCATTGGTCATTAGAATTGGAGGGTGGGTATTGCTCAGCAATTGCCGCTACTGACAGGATAAGTCTACAACCGGACATTGGTATTATAGACAAATCACTAATGACAAATGACTGATGACTAATCAAATGACTGCTACTGTAGATAATACCGATACTGGATTAGCTTCGCGCTTCATCAATGGAGTGCTTGCTGTCAAACCGATAGCTGCCTTAGCCAAACATCAAGCTCGTCAAATGATGATGAAACGAGCCGAGAAGATTGGTGTGTCTTGGACAAAGCAAGTAGAGGAGTTGCGATCGCACGATTGGGAAACCCACTTAGCGCAGGTACAAAACCCCAACATAACTTACCCAGATTACTACCTGCGATCGTTCCATGCCTACGATAACGGCAATCTCGGTTGGGAACCTGCCTTAGAAGTGGAAGTTGCCGCCTATACCGTCCACGCCACTATTTGGGGGAATGCAAGTGCCGATGGAGATTCCAAACTACGTCAAAGTTACCACGATATCCTCGCCCATATTCCCAACCACCCACAAAATATTTTGGATATCGGTTGCAGCGTGGGGATGAGTACCTTTGCCCTCCAGGATACCTATCCCCAGGCAAAAATAACTGGTCTTGACTTATCACCCTATTTTCTGGCAGTTGCAAACTACAACTCCCACCAGCGTAACGCTCAAATCCGTTGGGTTCATGCCGCCGCCGAATCAACTGGTTTACCCTCAGCGTCATTTGATTTAGTATCTATCTTCCTGGTGTGCCACGAACTGCCGCAAGAAGCAACGCGGCAAATTTTCCGCCAAGCGCGGCGTCTGCTGCGTCCAAACGGTCATTTAGCCATCATGGATATGAATCCTAAATCGGAAATCTACGCCAAAATGCCGCCGTATATTCTGACATTGCTCAAAAGTACCGAACCTTGGTTAGATGAATATTTCAGTTTGGATATTGAACAAGCCTTGTTAGATGCTGGTTTCGCAACGCCAACTATTACTCGCAACAGTCCTCGCCACCGCACCATTATTGCCAGCGCGAGCTAAAAGTTGGGTGGAAAAGTTGAGTCAAACCCAACTTTTCCATTTCATTTAGTAATTAAGCATTTTTTCCTATTGACTTATAGACTTCTTTCTTATGTATAGCAACCGCTCTCGTCGATTAGGGCAGTAGGGGCGAAGCATTCGGGCATATAATTTATTGGTTAAAACCTT